>DATLFZ010000305.1:0-3451 GCA_035540795.1 Beijerinckiaceae bacterium
TCGGTGTCGTCGAGGCGCAGCACGAAGGTGCCGCCCTCCCGGCGTGCGAACAGGGCGTTGAGCAGCGCCGTGCGGGCGTTGCCGATGTGCAGGAAACCGGTGGGGGAGGGGGCGAAGCGGACGAGCATCGCCGCCTTGTAGCCGCTTCGGGAGGGGGCGCAACGCGGCGCCCCGGCTCAGCCGCCGCCCTCCGAGAAATGGTGGTAGTCGGGCTCCTTCCAGGCGCCGCCCCAGCGCCAGCCGATGGCCCGGAAGGCGGACCAGACCACGTCGCCCCGGCGGATGATGCCGGGCTCGCCGGCCCGGTGCGCGGCGAGGCGCTTCTGCGGCCGGTCGTAGGCGCGCCCCGCCGGCGGCACGGTCCGGCCGCCCCGGACGAAGGGGTTCTGGACCGGGTTGATGTCGATCGCCGTCCCGGCCGCGTGGCGCGACAGGTGGTGGGCGCCCGGCACCGTGCGGCAGTTGAAGGCGCTCGTGTTGTTCGCCGCCATCGAGGCGTCGTCGTCGCCGCCGTACCGGTCGATGCGCTCGATCCGGGCGATGCGGAAGGCGCCGCTCGCGAAGATGCGCTCGAAGGCGCGGGCGAGATCGGGGGCGGCGTGCCGGGCCACCACGAGCTCGCCCCGGCGGACGATCCCGTCGAAATCCCGGTACGGCACGATCAGCAGGGCGAGGGCCTCGCGCGGGGCGCAGCCCGGGCGCGGGTGCCAGGACCGGCCCTGCATCTCGGCCCAGACCGCGTCCGGGATCGGGCCGAAGGCGGCCCGCGGCTCGCCCGCAGCCGGCGCCGCGCCGGCGAGCGCCGCGGCGACGACGCAGAGCCGGGCGCCACGGAAGGCGAATCGGACGAAGCCCATGGGCGGTTGTACCATCCGCCCGCCGATGGATTATGGTCCGGCGACGGAGGGAACCATGGAGAAGAAGAAGGAGGCGGGCCTGCGCCCGGCGCGGCAGGACGAGGCCGAGCGCGTCATGGCCCTCGACCTGCCGCCGGCGCCGCTGTCGGACGCGATGAAGGCCTATTTCGCCAAATGCGAGGAGAAGATCGGCTTCGTGCCGAACGTGCTCAAGGCCTATGCGCACGACAGCGCCAAGCTCGAAGCCTTCGTCGCCTTCTACAACGACCTGATGCTGGCGCCGTCCGGCCTGTCGAAGCTCGAGCGCGAGATGATCGCCGTCGCGGTGTCGAGCCGGAACCGCTGCTACTACTGCCTCGTCGCGCACGGCGCGGCGGTCCGCACCCTCGCGCAGGACCCGGTGCTCGGCGAACTCATGGCGATGAACCACCGGGCGGCGGCGCTCGAGCCGCGGCACCGGGCCATGCTCGACTTCGCCGTGAAGCTGACCGAGGCGTCTTCGACGATCGAGGAGGAGGACCGGGAGGCGCTGCGCCGGGTCGGCTTCTCCGATCGGGACATCTGGGACGTCGCGGCGGTCGCCTCGTTCTTCAACATGTCGAACCGGATGGCGTCCGCCGTCGACATGCGCCCGAACCGGGAATACCACGGCGAGGGCCGCTGAAAAGGGAAGGGCCGCCTCGCGGCGGCCCGGTGCCTTGGCCCGGCCGTCCCGACCCCGGGGGGCTGGGGGGCTGACGTGTCCGAGGAGGGGACCGCCGGGCCGTCGAGGCAACCCGATTCTTGTCGCGCCGCAACCGGGCGCGGGCCCGGCGCAATTTTGGCCGAACCGTGGCCGCCGTCACGCTTTCGGGAGGAGCCCCGGGCGGAGCGCCGCCGGGTCCGACCATCGGAAACCCCGAACTCACCCTGCCCGCCGGCTTCCCTTGCCACCCGGCGCCGGGCGTCCCATCATGACCGACAGGATGCGCCGCGGGCGCGAGCGAGGGAGGGAGCATGACCGAGGGCGAGATCGCGGAGCCGCTGCGCGGCGGCCAGGCCACTGTGGTGCCCTTCCCCCCCGCCGCGCCGAAACAGGTCACCTTCACCCGCGAAGAGCTTCGCGAGATTCTCGACCTCTACGGTCGCATGGTGGCGGACGGGGAGTGGCGCGACTACGCGATCGACTTCACGCGGGACAAGGCGGTGTTCTCGGTCTACCGCCGCACCTCCGAGATGCCCCTCTACCGCATCGAGAAGGACCCGCGCCTCGCCCGGCGCCAGGGGGCCTATTCAATCGTGGCCACGAGCGGGCTGATCCTGAAGCGCGGGCACGACCTGTCCCGCGTGCTGCGGGTGCTCGACAAGCCCCTGCGGGTGGTCACGAACTGAGCCGCGCGCGGGCGTCCAGAAGAACGCCCACAGCACGAGGATCAGCACCGCGACCAGGAGCAGGATCCCGATCAGGCTGCGGTGGCGGCTGAACCGCTCCCGGGTGAGATCGCGCCAGGCCATCGTCCTCTCCCCTCCTCGACCGTAAGGCCAACGCCGGCCGCGCCGCCCGGTTCGCGGCCGCGCCGCGCATCGGCTTTCAGTCGCGCAGGTGGCAGGCGACGAGGCGGCCGTCGGCGGCGGGCTTCAGCGCGGGCTCCTCGACCCGGCAACGGTCGAAGGCGAAGGGGCAGCGGGTGTGGAAGCGGCAGCCGGGCGGCGGCCGCATCGGCGAGGGCACGTCCCCTTCGAGGACGAGGCGCGTGCGCTTCGCCCGCGGGTCCGGCACCGGCGCCGCCGCGATGAGCGCCTGGGTATAGGGGTGCGATGGCGCAGCGAACAGAGCCTCCTTGTCGGCGAGCTCGACGATGCGGCCGAGATACATCACCGCGATGCGGTGGCCGATATGCTCGACCACCCCGAGGTCGTGCGAGACGAACAGGTAGGCGACGCCGAGCTCCTCCTGCAGGTCCATCAGGAGATTCAGCACCTGCGCCTGGACCGACACGTCCAGGGCCGAGACCGGCTCGTCGGCGACGATGACGCTCGGATCGAGGGCGAGCGCCCGGGCGATGCCGAGGCGCTGGCGCTGGCCGCCGGAGAACTCGAACGGATAGCGCCCCATGGCGTCGGGCCGCAGGCCGACCTTGGCGAACAGGGCCGCGACCCGCTCCCGCCGCGCGGCGGCGGGGATGTCGGAATAGTTCTCCAGCGGCTCGCCGACGATCTCCCCCGCCTTGAGGCGCGGGTTGAGGGAGGCGTACGGGTCCTGAAAAACCATCTGGATGCGCCGGCGGTACGGCCGCATCTCGGGGGAGGAGAGCCGGGTCACGTCCGCTCCTTCGAGGCGGATCGCTCCGGCGGTCGGCTCGATCAGCCGCAGCGCGAGCTTGCCGACGGTCGACTTGCCGCAGCCCGATTCGCCGACGAGGCAGAGGGTCTCGCCCCGGCGGATCGAAAAGCTCACCCCGTCCACCGCCCGCACCAGCGCCACGGTCCGCTTCAGCAGCCCCCGCTGCACGGGAAAATGCTTGGTGAGTCCCGCCACTTCGAGCACGGGCTGCGCTTCCTCCCCCCCGTGGGGAGAGGGCAGGGTGAGGGTAGCGCCGGCCTCGGGGTTCATC
>DATLFZ010000306.1:0-4397 GCA_035540795.1 Beijerinckiaceae bacterium
GAGGAGAGCGTCATCAGGATCGTGTGGCCGTCGGGCTCGGCCCGGGCGACCGCGGCGTTGCCGACGGCCCCGCCGGCCCCGCCCCGGTTCTCGACCACGACCGCCCGGCCCAGGATTTTCTCGAGCGCCGCGGCGATCGGCCGGGCGGCGAGATCGGCCTGCCCGCCGGGCGGGAAGGGCACGATCATGGTGACGTTGCGGCTCGGATAGGCGCTCTGGGCGAGAGCGGGCAGGGTGGCGAGGGCGGGGAGCGCCGCCGCCGTCTTCAGGAACTGGCGCCGGTCCATCGGGCTTCCTCCGTGTTCTTGCTTCGGCGGCTGCAGCTTAGCCCAGGTCGCGGCCGAGGAAAGCGCCGTCGCGTGCGAGCCGCTCCTGCAGAGCGCTCATGGGGAGGGCGGAGAGCGGGCCGCCGCTCCGCACCGCGAGCGCCGCCGCGGTGCCGGCCGCCTGGCCCATGGCGAAGCAGGCGCCGCTCGCCCGGGCCGCCGCCTGGCCCTCGTGGGTCATGGAGGCGCAGCGCCCGGCGACGAGGAGGTTGTCGACGCCTTTCGGCACGAGCATGCGGAAGGGCAGCTGGTTGAAGCCGCGGCTGCCGTCCGGGAAGAAGCGCCATTCGATGCGGCCGGCGACGTGCAGCTCCATCGGCCAGGCGTTGACGCCGATGGTGTCGTCGAAGTCGGCGCAGGCGAGGATGTCCTCGCCGGAGAGGCGGTAGGCGCCCTCGATCCGGCGCGTCTCGCGGATGCCGACCTGGGGCGCGATCTCGACGATCGAGGCCTTCTCGAAGCCCGGCACCTCGCCCCGCAGGAAGCGGAAATACTCCGCCACCTGCCGGCGGCCCTCGATTTCGCCCTCGCTCAGCTGGAGGGCGTCCGTGCCGTCCATCGGGCCGCCTGCCCGGTTGCGGATCTGGGTGACGTTGACCCGCCACTCGGTCGGGTCGCGCTGCGGGCGCACGATCGCGCCCCGGCGCGGAAAGCGGTAGCGGTCGGCGGCGGCGTCCATGAGGGCGTCGATCGCCCCGAACCGCCCGATCGCCGCGAGCGCCCGCTCGGCGTCGACCCCGCCGACCCGGAACATGGTGGTCGGGAACAGGCCCCCTCCCCGCCCGTCGCCGGTCTCGAAGGGCACGCCGGCGCGGGCGGCGAGGTCGGCGTCGCCGGACGCGTCGACGAAGAGCTTTGCCCGGATCGCCCGGCGGCCGGACTTGGTCTCGACCACGAGGGCGTCGATGCGCTCGCCGTCCACGACCGCGTCGGCGGCGTAGGCGTGGAACAGGAGCTTCGCGCCGGCCGAGAGAAGAAGGTCGTCGGCGGCGATCTTGTAGGCGCTGGTGTCGTAGGAGCGGACCTGGATGCGGCCGCCGAGGCCGGTCTGCGGCCGGTTGAGCCCGCCGAGCCGGTCGATGCGGGCGAGGAGGTCGTCGGCGACCCCGTGCACCACCTGCCGGATTTCGCCGTGGCAGAGGGCGTAGAGCCCGGCGAAGTTGGTCACCCCACCGGCCGTGCCCATGCCCCCGAGGAAGCCGTAGCGCTCGACGAGAAGGACGTCGGCGCCGCCCCGGGCGGCAGCGACCGCCGCGGCGATGCCCGCCGGCCCGCCGCCGAGGACGACGACCTCGTGCTCGGCGAGGACCGGGACCTGCCGCGCCGGCTCCTGGATCACCGCCACGCGAGCAAGGCCCGCTCGAGTCGCGACAGGGCCACGCCGATGGCGAGGCCGAGCATCGACAGGACGGCGACGCCGGCGAGGAGCTGGTCGGTCTGCATGAGGTTGCCGGCCTGCATCACCAGCGCCCCGATGCCCTCCTGCGCGCCGATCATTTCCGCCGCCACCACGAGGAGGAGCGCGATCGAGGCCGAGATGCGGAAACCCGACAGGATGCCCGGCAGGGCCCCCGGCAGCAGCACCTTGCGGACGATGTCGAAGAACGGCACCCCGAAGCTCTGGCCCATGCGGACGAGGTTGCGCGGCACGTTGTCGATGGCGCCGAAGGTGGCGACGGCGACGGGGAAGAACACGCCCAGCGCGATGGTCGCGACCTTCGAGGCCTCGCCGATGCCGAGCCACAGGATCAGGATCGGCATGATCGCGATCTTGGGGATCGGGAACAGCGCCGAGACCGCCGGGATGCCGACCGAGCGCGCCACGGTCGAGAGGCCGATCGCCGCCCCGAGCGCCACGCCGCCGGCGGCGCCGATGATCCAGCCGAGCCCGATCCGGTAGAGCGAGGCCGCGAGGTGCCGGAAGAGGTCGCCGGAGGCGGCGAGCTTCCAGAACGCCGCCCCGACCTCGACCGGCCCGGGCAGCAGCACCGGGTTCACCCACCGCATCACGAAGGCGAGGTGCCACAGGAGCAGGAAGGCCGAGAGCCCGACGACGGCGAGGAGCGGCTTCGAGGCCGGCGTGAAGCCGCCGCCGCGAAAGGGGATCGGGAAGCGCCCGCCGGTCGGCGGGGGCGCGGTGCGGGGCAGGATGCCGGTGGCGGTGGTCATGGACAACCCGTTCAGTTGAGCGCCAGCTCGCGGTCGGCGGCGATGGCCTCGTCGCGGATGAGGCGCCACAGGCGGTTGTGCAGGGCGGCGAGGTCGGCCGCCGCGGCCTCCCCGCCGCGCTCGGCGCGGGGGATCGGGACGGCGATGACGTCCTTGATCCGGCCGGGGCGGCGCGACAGCACGATGACCCGGTCGGCGAGGCGCACCGCCTCGTCGAGATTGTGGGTGACGTAGACGGTCGCGACCCGGTGGCGCTCCCAGATCAGGCGGAAATCCTCCATCAGGAGCTCGCGGGTCTGGGCGTCGAGGGCGGAGAGCGGCTCGTCCATCAGGAAGACGGCGGGGGACACCGCGAGCGCCCGGGCGATGCCGACCCGCTGGCGCATGCCGCCCGAAAGCTGCTTCGGATAGGCGTCGGCGAAATCGGACAGGCCCGTGCGGGCGAGCGCGTCGGCGACGAGCGCCGCCCGGCGCGCCGGCGGCAGGCCGTGGTGCTCGAGGGCGAAGCCGACGTTGTCGCGCACCGTGCGCCAGGGCAGGAGCGCGAAGTCCTGGAACACGAAGGTGACCGGGTTGAGGGAATCCGCCGGCGGCGCGCCCTCGATCTGGACGGCGCCGCCGGCGGGCTTCAGCAGCCCGCCGAGGATGGAGAGGAGCGTGCTCTTGCCGCAGCCCGAGGGGCCGATGACGACGACCACCTCGCTGCCGCCGACCTCGAACGAGACGTCCTCGAGCACCGCCATGCCGCCGAAGGCATGGCTCACCCCCTCGACGACGAGCTTCATCGCCTCACTTCACGGGCTCGACGAAGGAGGTGTCGACGATGTCCTTGACGCCGAAGCCTTTGTCGACCGCGCCCGTCGACTGGTACCACTCGATCTGGTCGGCGACGCTGTCGAGGAGGAGGCGGCAGTCGCGCTCGACGAAGGCGAGGCTGTTGGCGACGACGTTCACCGGCTGGTTCACGTGCTTGCTGATGTGGCCCATGAGCTCCTGCGCGTCGGCCCCGTGCTGGAGCTTCCCGTCAGGCCCGCGCTTCAGGAGCACGTCGTGGTAGTCGCGGCAGCCCTTCTGGTAGGCGCGCACGAAGCGGGCGACCGCGTCCCGGTCCTGCTGCAGGATGCGGGTGCTGGCGAAGAGCGCGCCGAGCTGCCAGGGGGTCTCGTCGCCGACCCAGCCGAGCAGCACCGCGTCGCCCTTCTCGATGAGGGGGCGGGCGACGGTGGCGGGCAGGAGCGCGCCCTCGATCGAGCCGCCGACGAGGGCGCTCGACAGGTTCGACAGGGACTGCAGCGGCTGCAGCTTGACGTCGTTCATGGAGAAACCCTGCTTGCGGGCGAGCAGGGCGAGGGAATAGTGGAACGAGGAGCCGATCTGGGTGATGCCGACGGACTTGCCCTTGAAGTCCGCGAGCGTCTTGAGCCCGGCCTCGTGGGCCTTCTTGGAGGCCATGTAGGCGATCAGCGGATAGCCCGGCTCCTCCCGCGACTGGGCGGCGATGACCTTCATCTGCCCCTTGCCGGCGAGGTTGAACAGGCCGCCCGTGAAGGCGGTGACCCCGAGGTCGACGTCGCCGGAGGTGACCGCGACCGCGATCGGCTGGGCCGCGTCGAAGAAGCGGAACTCGACGTTCACGCCCTCCTGCTTGAAGTAGCCCTTCTCCTGCGCGATGAAGACCGGCCCCGCCGAGGCGAGGCGCAGCACGCCGAGCCGAAGGTTCTTCTCCTGGGCCTCGGCCGCCGTGGCGAACAGCCCGCCCGCGAGCGCCAGCGCGCCGAGTGCCGCGAAGGCGCGGCGGTGTAGTCTCTGCATCGAATCCTCCCGTTCCCGATTTCTTGCGCGAGCACCCTCGCGGCCGCCGTATCCCTAGCGGGCGGCGCAGGCGGTGTCACGCGGCGCGGG
>DATLFZ010000307.1:0-2789 GCA_035540795.1 Beijerinckiaceae bacterium
CTGGTAGCCGAGCACGGCCACCTGCGAGTCCATCAGCGCCATGTCGAGATGGGCGCCCTCGCCGGTGGCGTCGCGCCGGCGCAGCGCCGCGAGGATGCCGACGGCGGCGTAGAGGCCGCAGAAGATGTCGGCGGTGGCGTAACCGGCCTTCATGGGCGGCCCGTCCGGATCGCCGGTCAGGTCCATGACCCCGGCCATGCCCTGGATCATGAAGTCGTAGCCGGCGAGCGGCGCGTAGGGGCCGTCCTGCCCGAACCCGGTCACGGAGCAATAGACGAGCCCCGGATTGACCGCCTTCAGCCCCTCGTAGTGGAGGCCGTACTTGGCGAGCCCGCCGACCTTGAAGTTCTCGACCACCACGTCGGCCCTGGCGGCGAGCCGGCGCACCAGCGCCCGGCCCTCCTCGGTCTCGAAATCCGCCTCGACGGAGCGCTTGCCCCGGTTCGCGGCGTGATAGTAGGCGGCGGAGAGGTGCTCGCCTTGCGCGGCCTCGACGAAGGGCGGCCCCCAGCCGCGGGTGTCGTCGCCGGTTCCCGCCCGCTCGACCTTGACCACGTCGGCGCCGAGATCGGCGAGCAGCTGGCCGATCCAGGGCCCGGCCAGGATCCGGGCGAGCTCCAGCACCTTCACGCCTTCAAGCGGCTTCATCGTCGCCGTCGTCCTCCGCGTCGCCCCACGCATAGGCCAGACTCTGCATGGCGAAAAGGCTGACCGCGTAGATCTCGAGGGAGTGCCGCCCGATCCAGTTCACCGCAGAGGCGACCGGGACCGGGCCGCGCCAGGGATAGGCGACCCGGCGAAAGCGGGTCAGGACGAGCGCGAGGCCGGCGATCAGGAGGGCGAGGCCGACCACCTCCGCCCCTTCGAAGCCGAGATCGAAGGTCTCGCGCACCACGTAGACCGCGGCCGTGACGGCGGCGATCGCGTTGCGCGCGAAGCGCCAGCCGCCGTTCTCGAGGGCGAGGCGATGGGAAAGGCCGAGGAGCGCCCACAGCCAGCCTTCCGATCCGTATTCGAGGACCCGCCCGAGGACCGGGATCAGGACGATGCAGGCGAGGACGAGGAGGGCCACGCGCTCGCGCCGGGGCATCACCTGAGCCTCGACGAGGGGCAGGGCGAGGCGGATCAGGGCGAAGTTCAGGAGGATGTTGAGGCCGACGTCGCTCCAGTCGTCCGAGGTGAAGAGGTCGAGGGCGGTGAGCGCCGCGCCGAGCACGAGCCAGGTCCAGGGCACCGCCCGCGTGCGGGCGAAGCCGATGAGGAAGAAGAAGATCGGTGCCGCGGCGCGCCCCAAAACCCGCCACCAGGGCTCGGCCGCGTCGAAGAACAGGCCGAAATGGTCGACGAAGACGAAGGCGAGCCCGGCGAGCTTGAGGAGGTCGGTGCTGGTGACCGCGGCCCCGGCCGCGAGCGCGCCGGCGGTCATTCCATGACCGCGTCGAGCCCGCGCCGCAGCCCGACGAAGCCGCCGACCTTGCGGGCGGCGAGCAGCGTGCCCGCGACGTAGGGAGCGGCCGAGGAGCCCGCGTCGTGGCGGATGGTGAGCCGCTCGTTGTCGGCGCCGAGGATCGCCTCGCAGGACAGGACGAAGGAGGGCATGCGCACCGAGTGGACCTGCACGGGACGGGGCGCGCCGATGGCCCCGCCGCGGGTCTCGCGCACGCCCGACAGTTCAGCGACGGGCTTCGCCGTCGGCGCGAGGCGGACCTGCCCAAGGAGCTCGGCGAGCTCGCGGCCGGTGCCGGAGGGGGTGTCGGCCTTTCCGGCGGAGGCGTAGTCGATCACCTCCACGTCCGGGACGTAGCGCGCAGCCTCGAGGGCAAAGCGGCGCATGAGGGTGGCGGTGATCGAGAAGTTGCCCGCGGCGAGCACGCCGCGCCCGGCCGCCCGGGCGGCCTCGTCGATCTCGGCATAATCGTCCGCGCCGAGGCCGGAGGTGCCGACCACCACGTGGCGGCCGCGGGCGAGGGCGGCGAGCGCGTGGCCCTTCACCACGTGCGGCTTGGTGTAGTCGATCACCACGTCGGACGGGATCTGGAGGGCCTCCTCCAGGGTCGCGGCGATGCGAAGACCGAGCGGGGGCCCGCCCGCCGCCTCGCCGGCGTCCCGTCCCGCCGCGGAGCGGGCGACCGCCCCGACGAGGGCGAGGTCGTCGGCCGCCGCCACGGCGGCGACGAGGGCCTTGCCGACCCAGCCGGTCGCGCCGGCGAGCGTGATGCGGATGGTCATCTCTCGTCTCCGTTCCCGCGGGTTTCCACCAGGGTGGGCCCCCTGTCCAGCCTCAGCGCCGACGCTCGGCGAGCCAGGCGGCGAGGAGCGCGCGCTCCTCGTCCGTCATCCCGGTGATGTTGCCCGGCGGCATCGCCCGGGTGAGCACCGTCTGGACGTCGATCTCGTGGGCGTGGCGGGCGACGTCGTCCGCGCTCTCGAGGCGCACGCCCTTCGGCGCCACCACGAGGCCGGCCCAGGCCGGCTCGGCGGCATGGCACATGGAGCAGCGCGACTGGATCGTCACCACCGCCTCGTGGAACAGGGCCGCCCCGCTCGCGCCGGCGGGCGCGGGCGCGTCGATGGCGGGCCGGCCTGCGGTCGAGAGCAGGACCGCGAGGAAGATCGCCGCGGCGGCGACCGCCCAGGTCCAGTGCGGCGAGCCGAGCCCGGCGTGACGCGAATTGTAGAAGTGCCGAACGACGCCGCCGCGGCGATCTTCCTCGCGGTCCTGCTCTCGACCGCAGGCCGGCCCGCCATCGACGCGCCCGCGCCCGCCGGCGCGAGCGGGGCGGCCCTGT
>DATLFZ010000308.1:0-3212 GCA_035540795.1 Beijerinckiaceae bacterium
CAGGTCGCGGTGATCGTGCCGACGACGCTGCTCGCGCGCCAGCATTTTCGGACCTTCTCCGACCGCTTCCGCGGGCTGCCGCTCAACATCGCCCAGGCGTCCCGGTTCGTGCCCTCGGGGGAGCTCAAGAAGGTCCGAAAATGCTGGCGGGCGAGCAGCGTCGTCGGCACGATCACCGCGACCTGCTTGCCGCTCATCGCGGTGACGAAGGCGGCGCGCAGCGCCACCTCGGTCTTGCCGAAGCCGACGTCGCCGCAGACGAGCCGGTCCATGGGCCGGCCGGAGGCGAGGTCGTCGAGAACGGCCTCGATGGCGCTCGCCTGGTCCTCGGTCTCGTCGAACGGGAAGCGGGCGGCGAACTCGTCGTAGAGGCCCTCCGGCGGCAGGAGGCGGGGCGCGTCCTTGAGGGTGCGGGCGGCGGCGATGCGCATGAGCGCGCCGGCCATCTCGCGGATGCGCTGCTTCATGCGCGCCTTGCGCGCCTGCCAGGCGCCGCCGCCGAGGCGGTCGAGCTGGACCTCGGCCTCCTCCGACCCGTAGCGGGTCAGGAGCTCGATGTTCTCCACCGGCAGGAAGAGGCGGTCGCCGCCGTGGTAGTGGATCTCGAGGCAATCGTGCGGAGCGCCCGCCGCCTCGATGGTCTTGAGCCCCTCGAAGCGGCCGATGCCGTGGTCGGCATGGACGACGAGGTCGCCGGGCGTGAGCGCCGCGACCTCGGTCAAGAAGTCCTGCGGGCGCCTGGCGCGGCGCTTCGGGCGCACCAGCCGGTCGCCCAAAATGTCCTGCTCGCCGAGGACGGCGAGGTCGCCCGCCTCGAAGCCGGCCTCGAGCCCCCAGACCGCGACCGCGACCTCGTTCCGGGCGAGGGTTGCGGTCTCGGCGAGGCGCCCGACCGCCTTCGTCTGCGTGAGCCCGTGGTCGTGGAGGACGTGGCACAGGCGCTCGCGGGAGCCCTCCGACCATGCGGCCAGCACCACGCGCCGCCCGTCCGCCTGCAGCGCCCGCACATGGGCGACGGCGGCGTCGAACACGTTGGCGTTCTCGTCGGCGCGTTCGGCGACGAAGCTGCGGCCGCGCCTCGCCTCGCAGTCGATGACGAGGCGGCTGCCCGCCTCCGGCACGGCGAAGGGGGTGAGCTCGGCGAGGCTCCAGGATTCCGACGCCTCCGCCCATTCCTTCGGCGCGACGTGGAGGGCGTCCGGCGGCAGCGGGCGGTAGGGCGCGACGCCGCTCTGCGGCTTCTCCATCGCCCCGTGGCGGGCGTCGTAATAGTCCTTGACCTGGGACAGGCGCTCCCCGACCGCGTCCCCGACGAGGGCGTCGAACACGACGGGCACGCCCGGCGCGTAGTCGAACAGGGTGTCGAGGCCGTCGTAGAACAGCGGCAGCCAGTGTTCGAGGCCCGGATAGCGGCGGCCCTCGCTCACCGCCTCGTAGAGCCGGTCGTCCCGGGTCGGCGCGCCGAAGCGGGCGACGTAGCTCTGCCGGAAGCGCCGGATCGTGTCGGTGGTGAGCTGGACCTCGCTCACCGGCACGAGGTCGAGGGCGCGCAGGGTGCCCACGCTGCGCTGCGTCTCGGGATCGAAGGCGCGGATCGATTCGAGCGTGTCGCCGAAGAAATCGAGGCGGACCGGGTTCGGCTGGCCCGGCGCGAACAGGTCGACGATGCCGCCGCGCACGGCGTATTCGCCGGTCTCGCGCACGGTGCCGGTGCGCAGGAAGCCGTTGATCTCGAGCCAGGACGCGAGCTGCCCGATGTCGACCACGTTGCCCGGCGCCGCCGAGAAGGTTTCGGATGCGATGCGCGCCCGCGGCGGCACCCGCTGCACGGCGGCGTTGACGGTCGTGGACAGAATCCGCGGGCGCTCCTCCGAGCCCTTCGAGCGGGTCAGCCGGGCGAGCGTCGTCATGCGCTGCGCCGTGACGGCGCCGTTCGGCGAAATGCGGTCGTAGGGCTGGCAATCCCAGGCCGGGAAGGGCAGCACCTCGATCTCGGGCGCGACGAACTGCAGGGCATTCTGGAACGCCTGCTGGCGCAGGCCGTCGCGGGCGACGTGGACGAGGGCGACCGGCCCCTCCCGCCCGGCGAGACCGCGGGCGAGATCGGCGAGGACGAGAGCGTCGAAGCCGTCGGGCACGCTCGCGAGGGTGACGCGGTCGCCGCGAAGAAGCGCGTCGACGGCTCGGGTGAGGGCGTTCATCGCTGTCGAACCTATTTCACCCCGTCATTCCGGGGCGGGTCGCAGGCCCGAGCCCGGAACCCAGGACCACCGACCGAGCGGGACGAGCCGAGACGGCACCGCCCGCGCCGGGACGGATGGTGTGCATGGGTTCCGGGCTCCTCGCGGCGCTCGGCCCCGGAATGACGGGGGTTTTCACCTGGGGATCGGGGCCGCGCCGATGTCGAGCGCTCTGTCATTCCGGGGCGGGCCGCAGGCCCGAGCCCGGAACCCAGGACCACCGACCGAGCGGGACGAGCCGAGACGGCACAGCCGCGCCCGCGCCGGGACGGATGGTGTGCATGGGTTCCGGGCGCCTCGCGGCGCGCGGCCCCGGAATGACGGGGGGTGGTCACGAATGGATCGGGGCCGTGTGGGTGTGGAACGCCTTCAACCGCCGGAAGATCGCGTCGTCGTAGTTCGGCGGGGTCTCGGCCTCGCCGGTGATCCAGCCGAACAGGTCGCGGTCGGGCACCTCGATCAGGCGCTCGAAGGCGTCGAGCTCGGCCTCGCCCATGGTCCCGATCTCGGCGTCGGCGAAGCGGCCGAGGATCAGGTCCATCTCGCGGATGCCCCGGTGCCAGGCCCGAAACAGGATGCGGCGGCGACGGGGGTCGAGGTCGGCGCTGGTGCGGGTCGATCCGCTCATGGTGCTCACTGGGGCCGATGGCGGCTATATAGCGATCCCGCGTCCCGATGCCAGCCGATGTCCCTGCGGCCCGCCCTTCTCGATCCGCTCTTTGCCCCGGCGACGGTGCTGCCCGGCGTCGGGCCGAAGATCGCGCCCCTGCTCGACCGGCTCGTCGGCGAGCCCGGCCGGCCGGCCCGCGTAGTCGACGTCCTGTTCCACCTGCCCCATGCGGGCATCGCCCGGGAGCTGAAGGGCTCCATCGCCGAGGCGCCGATCGGCGAAACGGTGACCGAAAGAGTCACCGTTTCGCCGATCGGCGCCTCGGCGATGGAGCCCTTCAGCTCCCGGGCGATGCCCGCATG
>DATLFZ010000309.1:0-5426 GCA_035540795.1 Beijerinckiaceae bacterium
CCCCATGGCTCTCGCCCTTCCCCGCCCCGCCGCCCGCTTCGCGGTCCCGCCCGGCCAGCTCCTCGCGGCCGGGCTCGTCGGGCTGTTCCTGTTCGTCTTCCTGATCTGGCCCGTGGCGACCGTCGTCTACGTCGCCTTCACCGAGCGGGGCACGGGCGCCTTCACCCTCGTCAACTTCGCCGATTTCGCCCGCACCGACCTGTTCGTGCGCTCGTTCTGGAATTCGGTCTACGTCTCGGCCATGTCGGTGGTGCTGGCGTCGATCTTCGCCCTGCCGCTCGCCTATTTCACCACCCGGTTCGAGTTCCGCGGCGCCGCCCTCGTCCAGACGCTGGGCTTCATCCCGCTGATCATGCCGCCCTTCGTCGGGGCGGTGGCGATGCAGCTCCTGTTCGGCCGCAACGGCACGGTGAACCTCCTCCTCGACGACTGGTTCGGCTTCAAGATCCCCTTCATGGAGGGGCTGAACGGGGTCATCTTCGTCGAGGCGGTGCACTATTTCCCGTTCATCCTGATCAACCTCTCCGCCTCCCTGCGCAACATCGACCGGGCGATGGAGGAGGCGGCCCAGAACCTCGGCTGCTCGGGCTTCCGCCTTTTTCGGCGCATCGTCTTCCCGCTCGCGATGCCGGGCTACGTCGCCGGGGCGTCGCTCGTGTTCGTAAAAGTGTTCGACGACCTCGCGACGCCGCTCCTCCTCAACGTCAAGGACATGCTGGCGCCGCAGGCCTATCTGCGCGTCACCTCGATCGGCATCGCCGACCCGATGGGCTACGTCATCGCCGTGGTGCTGATCGTCGGCTCGATCGCGGCGATGTGGATCTCGGCGCTCGCCATGCGCGGCAAGGACTACGCCACCGTCCAGCGCGGCGGCGGCGGCCTCGCCCGCCGGCCGATGAAGCCGTGGGAGAGCGCGCTCGCCTACGGGACCGTGATCCTGATCCTGCTCCTCGTCCTCGCCCCGCACATCGGTCTGCTGCTGCTCTCGGTGGCGACGATCTGGTCGTTCAGCCCGCTGCCGGACGGCTTCACCCTGGCGCACTACGCCCGCGTGTTCGGCGAGAGCTCGGTCTACATCAAGAACACGCTGATCTACGCCTCCCTCGCAGGCGCGATCGACGTGGTGCTCGGCGTCGCCATCGCGTACCTCGTCCTGCGCACGAAGCTCGTCGGCCGCGAATGGCTCGACTGGGCGGCGACCGCGGCGCTCGCCATCCCCGGCGTGGTGCTCGGCATCGGCTACCTGCGCACCTTCTACGGGGTGACGCTGCCGGGGGGGCAGCCGCTCGCCACCTTCTGGATCATGATCGTCATCGCGCTGGCGGTCCGCCGCCTGCCCTACGCCCTGCGCGCCTGCTACGCGGCGCTCCAGCAGATCTCGGTCTCGCTCGAGGAGGCGGCCGAGAACCTCGGCGCCACCAAGACCCGCACCATCCGGCGGGTGGTGGTGCCGCTGATGACCGGGGGCATTCTGGCCGGCTTCATCTCGAGCTTCGCCACCGCCGCGGTCGAATTGTCGGCGACGCTGATGCTGGTCCAGGCCGACGCCGACGCGCCGCTCGCCTACGGGCTCTACGTGTTCATGCAGTCGGCCGCCGGCCGCGGCCCCGGCGCGGCGCTCGGCGTCATCGCCGTGGTCCTCGTCGCCGTGTCGACCCTTCTCTCGCACATCGTCGTCGAACGCAGCCAGCGGGCGAGGGGCGCCGCATGAACGAGGCCGTCCGCCCCGCCGACCTCGCCGTGAAGGCGGCGGGCATCCGCGTCGAGGACGTGAACCTGTCCTATGGGACGAACCACGTCCTCAAGGACGTGAACCTCGACGTTCAGCCAGGGGAGTTCTTCGCCTTTCTCGGCCCCTCCGGCTGCGGCAAGACCACCCTGCTGCGCCTCATCGCCGGGTTCAACCGGGCCGACAGCGGGCGGGTGCTGATCGGCGGCGAGGACGTGTCGCGCCTGCCGCCCTGGAAGCGCGACGTCGGCATGGTGTTCCAGTCCTACGCGCTGTGGCCGCACATGAGCGTGCGCCGCAACGTGGCCTTCGGCCTGGAGGAGCGCCGGCTGCCGCGGCGCGAGATCGAGCGCCGCGTCGCCGCGGCCCTCGACATCGTCGGCCTCTCGGCCCTCGCCGACCGCCGCCCGTCGCAACTCTCGGGCGGGCAGCAGCAGCGGGTGGCCCTCGCCCGCACCATTGCGGTCGAGCCGAAGGTCCTGCTTCTCGACGAGCCCCTGTCGAACCTCGACGCCAAGCTGCGCATGCAGGTGCGGCGCGAATTGCACGACCTGCAGCGCCGGCTCGGCATCACGGCGATCTTCGTCACCCACGACCAGGAGGAGGCGAACACTATTTGCGACCGCATCGCCGTGATGAACGACGGCGTGGTCCAGCAGGTCGGCACCCCGGTCGAGCTCTACGAGCGCCCGGCGAACCTCTTCGTCGCGAGCTTCCTCGGCACCGCCAACATCCTCGACGGGACCGTGGTCGGCGTCGGTGCGGACCGGGCCTTCGCCATCGGCGACCTGCGGGTGCCCCTGCCGGGGGGCACGCCGGAGGGCGCCAAGATGGTGTTCCGCCCGCAGGACGCCCGCATCGGGGCGACCGGCGCCGGCACCACCGCCGTGCCCGGCACGATCGCGCACCGGGAGTTCCTGGGCTCGACCGTCCGCTACGGCGTGTCGATCGCCGGCACCGAGATCGTGGTCGACACGCCCTTCCACGCCGGCGACCCGATGCACGAGGTCGGCGCCGCGGTCGAGGTGGGGGTGCCGACCCGCGCCGTCCTGTGGCTGTCCGCCTGATGGGCGTCCGCGCCGTCCTGTTCGACCTCGACGGCACCCTCGTCGACAGCGCCGAGGACCTGCGGGAGGCGCTCAATCGGCTCCTCGCGGAGGAGGGTTTGCGCGCGGTCGGCCTCGCCGAGATCAAGGGCATGATCGGCGACGGCGGCACCAAGCTCCTGGAACGGGCGCTCGCCGCGACCGGCGGCGACCCGGGCCGGGCGGCCGCGCTCCTCCCCCGGTTCCTGAGCCTGTACGAGGGCCACGCGGCCCGGCGCACCCGGCCCTATCCCGGCGTGGTCGAGACCCTCGAGCGCCTCGCCACGGCGGGCCTTCGCCTCGGCTGCGTCACCAACAAGCCGTCCGCCGCGACGGCGGAGATCCTGCAAGCCCTCGGCCTCGCCCGCTTCTTCGGCGCGGTGGTCGGCGGCGACGTGCTGCCCCGCCGCAAGCCCCATCCCGACCAGCTCCTCCACGCGGCCGAGGCCCTGGGCGTGGCGCCGTCGGAGACCGTCATGGTCGGCGACAACTACCACGACGTCGCCGCCGCCCGCGCCGCCGGAATGGGGGCGCTCGCCGTCACCTACGGCTACAGCCACGTCCCCCATGCCGAGCTCGGGGCCGACCGCCTCCTCGACCGTTTCGAGGACGTGCTCGCGGCGCTCCCGCTCCCGTAGATCGCGCCCGCGGAGCGCTCAGCCCTGCGCCCAGGCGCGCATCAGGTGATGCGCGATCGCCATCGGCGGCGGCGTCGCGAGCCCGTCCGGATGGGTGCGGTCGAGCATCCGGCGGACCTCGTCGCGGGAGAACCAGCGCCCGTCCTCGAGCTCGGCCCGGTCGAGGTTGAGCCCCTCGCTCAGCGCCTCGCCCCGGCAGCCGATCATGAGCGAGGAGGGGAACGGCCAGGGCTGCGAGGCCATGTAGACGACCTCGCCGACGCGCACGCCCGATTCCTCGAACGTCTCCCGCCGCACCGCGTCCTCGATCGTCTCCCCCGGTTCGATGAAGCCGGCGAGGCACGAATAGACGCCGGGCGGAAAGCGGCTCTGCCGGCCGAGCAGGCAGGACTCGCCCCGGGTGATCAGCATGATCGCCACCGGATCGGTGCGCGGGAAATGCTGCGCCTTGCAGGCGTCGCAGTCGCGCCGGAAGCCGGAGCAGGCGAGCGCCGTCGGCGCCCCGCAATTGGCACAGAAGCGGTGGCGGGAATGCCAGAACAGCAGCGCTTTGGCCTCCGCGAGGATGCCGAGCTCGTCCGCCGGCACGATGCCCTGCACGGCGATCGAGCGCAGGTCCACCACCTGGAAGGCGGGATCGTCCTTGAACGAATCGGCCGCCGCGGCGTCGAGGAGCGTCCCGAGGACCGGACGCTCGGCGAGCGTGCCGAGGAAGACCTGCTCGTGGCGCCGCTCGATCCGGCCGAGATCGCCGACCGGCAGGAGGCCGGTGGCGCCGGCGCCGTTGCGGCGCAGGATCGGGACGTCGCCGGCGATCGCCACCGTCAAGGCCCGGGGATCAGCGGCGGCACGGGCGGCGCTGTCGTGGTCGTGCTCGGCGCTGTGGCGCAGGAGCGGGTTCAGGGAGAAGCCGAGGCCGGGGGGAGGGAGCATGAAGGGCTTTCAGGGTGAGCGGCTCCTCGCAACCTAACCCACTCGGTTCGAAGGCGCATCTCTCCCGAGGCCTGCCGCGCTTGCCTCCGGGCCACGCAGGCCTCATATGGAGCGCGGGAGGTTGGCGGGGGACGTTTCACTCGCCAACCGGGTCAGGTCCGGAAGGAAGCAGCCCTAACGAGCCCGAGCGGGTCTTCGTCCAGCCTCCCACCCGCGCCGCCGAAAACTCCCCTTGAGCGGGGGCGCGCGAACCTCCACAACAGCGCGATGGACGATCCGAGCGGCATGCCCGAGGAGCCCGGTTTCGGGTTCGACCCGCCGGCGCGGGCGGCCGCGCCCGCCTACCGGGTGCTCGCGCGAAAGTACCGGCCCCGCACCTTCGACGACCTGATCGGCCAGGACGCCATGGTGCGCACCCTCTCGAACGCGTTCGAGACCGGCCGCATCCCGCAGGCCTGGATGCTGACCGGGGTGCGCGGGGTCGGCAAGACCACCACCGCCCGCATCCTCGCCCGCGGCCTCAACTACCAGCCGCGCTCCGGCGCGCCGGGGGCGCCCACCATCCACATGCCCGAGCTCGGGGTCCATTGCGAAGCGATCATGGAATCGCGGCACGTGGACGTGCTCGAGATGGACGCCGCCTCCCACACCGGCGTCGACAACATCCGCCAGATCACGGACGCGGTGCGCTACAGCCCGGTCTCGGCGCGCTACAAGGTCTACATCATCGACGAAGTGCACATGCTGTCGGCGGCGGCGTTCAACGCCTTCCTCAAGACCCTCGAGGAGCCGCCGCCGCACGCCAAGTTCGTCTTCGCCACGACCGAGATCCGCAAGGTGCCGGTGACGATCCTGTCCCGCTGCCAGCGCTTCGACCTGCGCCGGGTCGAGGCCGAGACCCTCGTCGGCCACCTCGCCCGGATCTGCGGGCTGGAAGGGGTCGAGGCCGAGCCGGAGGCGCTCGCGGCGATCGCCCGCGCGGCGGAGGGCTCGGTGCGCGATTCCCTGTCGCTCCTCGACCAGGCGATCGCCCACGGGGCC
>DATLFZ010000310.1:0-3014 GCA_035540795.1 Beijerinckiaceae bacterium
ACGCGCCCCGTGCCGTCATCATCAATGGTTTGGAGGACCGAGATGAAATTCCGTCCCTTGCACGACCGTGTCGTGGTCCGCCGCGTCGACGCCGAAGAGAAGACGTCCGGCGGCATCATCATTCCCGACACCGCGAAGGAGAAGCCCCAGCAGGGCGAGGTGATCGCGGTGGGGCCGGGCGCCCGCGACGAGAACGGCAAGGTCCAGCCCCTCGACGTCCGCGTCGGCGACCGGGTGCTGTTCGGCAAGTGGAGCGGCACCGAGGTGCGCATCGACGGCCAGGACCTCCTGATCATGAAGGAGTCCGACATCATGGGCGTCCTCGAGGAGACCGTCGCCAAGAAGAAGGCCGCCTGATCGGGGCCCCGAAAAGTCATGTCTGACCAGGAGTGACGACAATGCCAGCCAAAGACGTGAAATTCTCCTCCGACGCGCGCGACAAGATGCTGCGCGGCGTCGACATCCTCGCCAACGCCGTGAAGGTCACCCTCGGGCCGAAGGGCCGCAACGTGGTGATCGAGAAGTCTTTCGGCGCCCCGCGGATCACCAAGGACGGCGTCACCGTCGCCAAGGAGATCGAGCTCGAGGACAAGTTCGAGAACATGGGCGCCCAGATGGTGCGCGAGGTGGCCTCGAAGACGAACGACCTCGCCGGCGACGGCACCACCACCGCCACGCTGCTCGCCCAGGCCATCGTGCGCGAGGGCACCAAGGCGGTCGCCGCCGGCATGAACCCGATGGACCTCAAGCGCGGCGTCGACATGGCCGTCGAGGCGGTCGTGGCGAACCTCAAGCAGAACGCCCGCAAGGTCACCAAGAACGACGAGATCGCGCAAGTCGGCACCATCTCGGCCAACGGCGACGCGGAGATCGGCCGCTTCCTCGCCGAGGCCATGCAGAAGGTCGGCAACGAGGGCGTGATCACGGTCGAGGAGGCCAAGTCCCTGCAGACCGAGCTCGACGTGGTCGAGGGCATGCAGTTCGACCGGGGCTACCTCTCGCCGTACTTCGTCACCAATGCCGAGAAGATGCGGGCCGAGCTCGAGGATCCCTACATCCTCATCCACGAGAAGAAGCTGTCCAACCTGCAGGAGATGCTGCCCGTGCTCGAGGCGGTGGTGCAGAGCGGCAAGCCGCTCCTCATCGTCGCCGAGGACGTGGAGGGCGAGGCGCTCGCCACGCTCGTGGTCAACAAGCTGCGCGGCGGCCTCAAGGTGGCCGCGGTCAAGGCGCCGGGCTTCGGCGACCGCCGTAAGGCCATGCTGCAGGACATCGCCATCCTGACCGGCGGCACCGCGATCTCCGAGGATCTCGGCATCAAGCTCGAGAACGTGACCCTGAACATGCTGGGTCGCGCCAAGCGCGTGGTGATCGAGAAGGAGAACACCACGATCGTCGACGGCGCCGGCTCCAAGGCCGACATCGAGGCCCGCGTCGGGCAGATCAAGGCGCAGATCGAGGAGACCACCTCGGACTACGACCGGGAGAAGCTCCAGGAGCGCCTCGCCAAGCTCGCGGGCGGCGTCGCGGTGATCCGCGTCGGCGGCGCGACCGAGGTCGAGGTCAAGGAGAAGAAGGACCGGGTCGACGACGCCATGCACGCCACCAAGGCGGCGGTCGAGGAGGGCATCCTGCCGGGCGGCGGCGTGGCGCTCCTGCGCGCCGTGAAGGCTCTCGACGGGCTCACCCCGGGCAACGACGACCAGAAGACCGGCATCGAGATCGTGCGCCGCGCGATCACCTGGCCGGCCCGCCAGATCGCCCTCAACGCGGGCGAGGACGGCTCGGTCATCGTCGGCAAGATCCTCGACAAGAAGGACTATGCCTTCGGCTACGACGCCCAGACCGGCGCGTACGGGGACATGTTCCAGCTGGGCATCGTCGACCCGACCAAGGTCGTCCGCGCCGCCCTTCAGGACGCGGCCTCCGTCGCCGGCCTCCTGATCACCACCGAGGCCATGGTCGCCGAGCTGCCGAAGAAGAAGGCGGCTCCGGCCCCCGGCGGCGGCGACATGGACTACTGAGTTCCGCACGAGCGGATCGGAAGAGCGCGGGCCCCGGCCCGCGCTTTTTCTTTTCCGGGTTTGCCGCCCGGATACAACCTGGGTAAGCTCGTGTCGCTTTCGGGTTGTGGGCGTGCTCGTGGGCAAGGGGGTTCGGACGATCGCGGGGTTGGGGCTGGTGGTGCTCGGATCGCCCGCCGCCGCGGACGAACGCGAGGCGCTGCGCACCGTGCTGTTCGGGGGCCTGGAGGCGGGTCGCGGCGGCTTCGCCTCGGCGGGTTTCAAGCGCACCCTCGGGCCTCTCGACCAGAACGGTTTCGCCGTGCTCGGGACGGCGGGGGCCGGCCTCGAGCGGGACCGTCCGCACGAACCCGGCGCGCCGGCGCACGGCCGCTACAAGGTGCAGGCGAGCCTCTTGAGCGGCCACCAGTGGATGCTCGGCTGGGGCGCGGTGGCCCTCTTCGCCGGGCCCGAGTTCGACTACGAGACGGTGCCCGGCGATCCTACGGCCCGCGGGCGGCCGAGGCTCGGGGCGCGGCTGCAGGGCGAGGCCTGGCTGCACCCGACCGAGGACACCCTCGTCACGCTCACCGGCATCGCGGGCAGCGCCCGCGGCCACCTGTGGACGCGCGGCTCCCTCGGCTATCGCCTGCGCGAGGGCCTCTTCGTCGGTCCGGAGGCTTCGCTCTACGTGACCCGCGAGCACCGCGAATGGCGGCTGGGCCTGCACGCCACGGGCCTTTCGTGGCGGGACGTGCGGGTGCGCCTGTCGGCGGGCTGGCGCCAGGACGAGGACCGCCGGGGCGGCGCCTATCTCGGCCTCACCCTCCACACCCAGCGCTGATCAGGCGAGTTCGCCGCCCGCCGCCGCCATCGCCTCCGGCGTGTCGAGGTCGAGGGCCGCGGCCGGGCCGATCTCCACCTCCACCACCGCCTCGGCGTTGGCGCCGATGAGGTGGCGGGCGGCGAACTCGCCTGATCAGCGCTGGGTGTGGAGGGTGAGGCCGAGAT
>DATLFZ010000311.1:0-2002 GCA_035540795.1 Beijerinckiaceae bacterium
GACGCTTCATGCGAAAAATCCCCATATCGCGGGCGCGCTCCCGCCCCCATCCAGCTGCGAAAGCGGACAGATCGGATTTTGCCGCATGACCGACAAGGCCATCGCGCTCGAAAGCGTCGACCTCAGCCTCGGGCGCGGGGCCGCGCGGGTGCACATCCTCAAGGGCATCTCGCTTGCGATCGGGCGCGGCGAGGCGGTCGGGCTCGTCGGCCCGTCGGGTTCGGGCAAATCGACGCTGCTGATGGCCATGGCCGGGCTGGAGCGGCCCGATTCGGGCCAGGTCGTCGTCGACGGCACCGACCTGTCCGGCCTCGACGAGGACGCGCTCGCGCGGTTCCGCGGCCGCCGCATCGGCATCGTCTTCCAGTCCTTCCACCTCGTGCCGACCATGACGGCGCTCGAGAACGTGGCGCTTCCCCTCGAACTCGCCGGCGAGGCCGACGCCTTCGACCGGGCGCGGGCCGAGCTCGATCTCGTCGGCCTCGGCGAGCGGCTGCACCACTACCCCTCCCAGCTGTCCGGGGGCGAGCAGCAGCGGGTCGCCATCGCCCGGGCGGTGGTGCCGAACCCGGCGATCCTCGTCGCCGACGAGCCGACGGGAAATCTCGACGAGGGTACAGGCGCTTCCATCGTCGACCTCCTGTTTTCCTTGAAGCGCGAGCGGGGCTCGACGCTGGTCCTCGTCACCCACGATCTCGACCTCGCCCGGCGCTGCGACCGGGTCGTGCGGCTGCGCTCGGGGCGGGTCGAGGCCGAGGCGGTCGCCTGATGCACGGCACCCTCGAGAGGATCCCGCAGCCGCGCCGGCGCGGCGCCGGCCTGCCGCTCGTCCTGCGCCTCGCCGCCCGCGAGCTGCGCGGCGGCCTGCGCGGCTTCGGCATCTTCCTCGCCTGCATCGCGCTCGGCGTCGCCGCCATCGCCGGCGTCTCGTCGATCTCGCGCTCCCTGACCGAGGGGCTCGCCCGGGAGGGCCGGAAGATCCTCGGCGGCGACGTCGCCTTCACGCTCATCCACCGGGAGGCGAGCCCGGCCGAGCGGGCCTTCCTCGCCGGGCAGGGGAGGGTGTCGACCATCGCCTCGATGCGCGGCATGGCGATCGCCGGCGACAAGGGCTCGGCCCTGGTCGAGATCAAGGCCGTGGACGAGGCCTATCCCGCCGTGGGCGAGGTCGTCGCCGACCCGGCCGCGTCCCTCGATGCGCTGCTGGCGGAGCGGGACGGGGTGCACGGGGCGCTGGCCGATCCGGCCCTGCTGGTGCGCCTCGACCTGCGCCCGGGCGACCTGATCACCGTCGGCGGGGCGACCTTCGCCCTGCGCGCCCGCCTCGTCTCGGAACCCGACAAGATCGCCAACGGGGTCGGCTTCGGGCCGCGCCTGCTGATCGCGCAGGACGGCCTGCGGGCGACCGGGCTCCTCCAGCCGGGCAGCCTCGTGCGCTGGAGCTACCGGGTGGTGCTCCCCGACGGCCAGGCGGGCGACGCCGCTCTCGAGCGGGTCGCGGCCGCCGCCGCCGAGGCCTTCCCCGAGGCCGGCTGGGACGTGCGCTCGCGGGTCAACGCCGACCCGCGTTTCGCCCGCAACATCGAGCGCTTCAGCCAGTTCCTGACCCTCGTCGGCCTCACCGCCCTCCTCGTCGGCGGCGTCGGCGTGGCGAACGCGGTGCGCGGCTTCGTCGACCGCAAGCGCGGCTCGATCGCGACGCTGAAAGCCCTCGGGGCGCCGGGCGGGCAGGTCGTGGCGCTCTACCTCGTCCAGGTGATGGCGATCGCCGGGATCGGGGTTGTGATCGGCCTCATGGTCGGCGCGGCGCTGCCCTTCGCCCTCGCCGGCGCCCTCGGGCACCTCCTGCCGATCCCGATCGCGCCGACCCTCGCCTTCGGCGAGCTCGGCGTCGCCGCAGCCTACGGCCTCGCGACGGCGCTCGCCTTCGCCATCGTGCCCCTCGGACGGGCGCACGACATCCAGGTCTCCGGCCTGTTTCGCGACCAGGTCGACCCGGACC
>DATLFZ010000312.1:0-9860 GCA_035540795.1 Beijerinckiaceae bacterium
CGATTCGAATCTGCTCCAGATTCAAGTGTCCGCGACTCCAAAATCATGTGTCCGGCTACAACCCTCTCCCGGAGGGGAGAGGGGATGGGTGAGGGCGGAGTGGGAGGCGCCGGCTCGTCGCGGCCCCGGATGGGCGCCACCCGCAATTCGTCAGCGTGGGCCGTTGATACCCGAGCACCGCGCCGGTGTCAAGTGCAAATTCCTATGAATTAGGTCAAGAAGAAAACGGTCGCAGGGCTCACGGGGGCAGCTGGGACAGGGGCGCCTCGAACGAGCCGCGGGGGCGGACGAGCCGGGCGCGCCCGTCCTCGACCAGCACCTCCGCCGGCATGGGGTGCCCGAGGAAGCCGACCGGGCTGGCGGTGAGCCCGTAGGCGCCCGACTGCAGCACGGCGACGAGGTCGCCGGCGGACAGATCGGGCAGCGGCACCTGGCGGCCGAGGGTGTCCAGCGGCGTGCACAGGGGCCCGACCACGGAAAAGGTGCCGGCGGCGGGCTCGTCCATGCGGGCGGGCGCCACGATCGGGTAGTCGCGCTTGACCACCGCGCCGAGATTGCCGCTCGCGGCGAGGTGGTGGTGGAGCCCTCCGTCGAGGACGGCGAAGCGGGTGCCGCGGGACACCTTGGCACTGTTCACCTGGGCGACGTAAAGCCCCGCCGGCCCCGCGAGCCAGCGTCCCGGCTCGAGGACGACGGCGGGGTTTCCCAGAGGCCCGAGTTCGGCCCGCAGCCGCGCCGCATGGGCGCGCAGGCGGTCGAGGTCGAGCTCGCCGTCGCCGGCGAAATAGGGGATTCCGAGGCCGCCGCCGAGGTCGATCGTCCGCGGCGGGCGCCCGGCGAGGCGGGCGATCTCGCGGGAGAGGGCGAGGGCGTGGCGCCATTGTCCCGCGAGCACGTCCGCGTCGAGGATCTGCGTGCCGGCGAACAGGTGCAGCCCCGTCAGGTCGAGGCCCGCCGCCGCGACCGCCCGCACCACATCGGCGAGGATCTCCTCGTCGAAGCCGAACGGCGACGCGCGCCCGCCCATCCGCATCGCGCCGCCCTGCGCCGCGGCGGCGGGATTGATCCGGATGCCGACCGGCGCCGCCCGTCCGCAGCGCCGGGCGAGGGCCGCGAGACGCTCGATCTCCTCGAAGCTCTCCACGTGGATCTCGCCGACTCCCCCCTCGAGCGCCAGCGCGAGTTCCTCCTCGGACTTGCCGGGCCCCGCGAAGAGGATCCGCTCCGGCGCGCAGCCGGCCGCGCGGGCCCGCAGGTACTCGGCGCCGGAGGCGACCTCGATCCCGGTTCCCTCCTCCACGAAGACCCGCAGCACCGCCGGGTTCGGGTTGGCCTTGGCCGAGAAGCACAACCCGGCGAAGCCCGCGACGGCGCTCTTCAGGGCGCGGACGCGCGCCCGCAGGATGCCCGCGTCGTAGACGTAGAGGGGCGTGCCGTGCGTGCGGGCGAGCGCGGCGACGGAAAGGCCGCCGACGAGGAGGTCCCCGGCGCGGACGCAGAAGAGCTCGGCGACGAGGCGTTCGGCGAGCGGCCGCTCCGGCTCAGGCAGTGCCGCCATGCGAGCGCTCGAGCACCAGGCGCTTGTAGTCGACCTTGCCGTTCGGCGTGACCGGAAGCGCGTCGACGACCTCGATGGTCCGCGGGATCATGTAGGGGGCGAGCCGGCCGCTCGCCTGGGACAGGACCGCGGTGACGTCGATCGCCCCGTTCGCCGGCACGCCGACCGCGTGCAGCCGCTGGCCGAGCATCGGGTCGGGCAGCCCGATCGCGGCGATCTGCCGGAAGGCGCCGCTCGCCATCAGCGCCTCCTCGACCTCGCTCGGGCTGATCCGGTAGCCGGACGACTTGATCATCGCGTCGGAGCGGCCGACGAAGTAGAAGAACCCGTCCTCGTCCTGGCGCACGAGGTCGCCCGAATAGCACACCGTGTCGGCGCCCTGGTCGGGCGGGATCAGGGGGTTTTGCCGCAGCACCCGGGCGGTGTCCTCGGGCCGGTTCCAGTACCCGAGCGACACGGTCGGGCCGCGGTGGACCAGGATGCCGACCTCGCCCGGCCCGGCCCGGCGGCCGTCCGGGGTGAGCGCGAAGACCTCCGTCTCGGGGATCGCCCGCCCGATCGAGGTCGGCCGGCGATCGACCTCCTCCGGGGGCAGGAAGGTCGAGCGGAAGGCCTCGGTGAGGCCGTACATCAGGAAGATCTTCGTGTCCGGCAGGCGCTCGCGCAGGCGCCGCACCACGTCGGTCGGCACCGCGCCGCCGGAATTGGTGACGTAGCGCAGGTGCGGCAGGCGGGTGCGGGGGAGGCTCGGCGCCGCCCGGGTCAGGATCGACCAGATCGTCGGCACGCCGGCGAGCCCGGTGATCTCGTAATCGGCGAGGGCCCGCACCAGCTCGTCGCCGAGGCGGAACTCGAAGGGCACGATCGTCGCCCCCTGCTCCACCGCCGTGAGGAGCTGGTTGAGGCCGTAGTCGAAGCTGAACGGCAGCACGGAGAGGATGCGCTCCGCGGCCGTGATGCCGAGATAGGTGCGCACGATCCGCGCCCCGGCCACGAGGTTGCGGTGGCTCAGCATCACCCCCTTGGGCCGGCCCGTCGAGCCGGAGGTGTAGAGGATCGCGGCGAGGTCCTCGCCGATGGCGACGTCGGCGAGCGCGGGCGCGGGGTCCGGGCGGGACGGCGCCGCGGCGACGTCGACGACCGCGAGGCCGGGCAGTTCGTCCCGCACCGGCCCGAGCGCCGCCAGCAGGGCCGCGTCGGCGATCAGGAAGCGGGCGCCGCAATCGCGCAGGATGTGGGCGACCTGGAGCGGCCGCAGGAGCGGGTTGATCGGCACGAACACGCCGCCGGCCCGGCTCGCGCCGAAGATCGCCCAGCATTCCTCGATCGACTTGGGCAGGAGGATGCCGACCCGGTCGCCGCGGGCGAGGCCCGCCTCGCGCAGCCGCGCCGCGCACCAGCCGGACAGGGCCCGGAAGTCGCCCCAGGCGAGGGCGGCGTCGCCCTTGACGACGGCGACCCGATCGTCCGGGGCGCCGTTGCGCAGGAGCAGATGGTGGAGGAGGGTCGCCTCCATCAGCCCCTCCGCCGCCGCTCGACATAGGCGAGCAGGCTCGCGAGCGTCTCGAAGTTGCTGGCCTCGAACGCGTCGTCGTCGAGGGGGATGCCGGCGCGCTGCTCGATGAGCATGGCGAGTTCGAGGATCGCGAGGGAATCGAGCAGGCCGCCGGTCAGGAGCGGGGTCGACGGCCCGATCGCCATGCCGGCCGGGGCGCGGCCGCGCAGGAAGGCGACGATGTCGGCCTCGATGTCGAGCTCGTCGGTGACCATCGCTTGACCCTTTGTTCCCCGCGCCGCGGGTTCGGAGCAGGAAGCCGGTGCCTACGGGAATCGTGGCTCTGTGTAGGTGACATTTGCCGGCAGGAGGATCAAGAAACAGTTCTGGCAATGGCGAATTTACCTTAATCTTCGATCGGACGAATTCGATGGAACATCAGAAGAGAGCGGTAACCATGTCGCAGTTACAGCTCTTCACCGCACCTCGTCTGCCGTTTCGCCGATGGACCGCCGCGCCGCCGTGGAACTCGCCCTGCGCAACCTCGCCCCGCGGCTGCCCCGGCACGAGTTCGAGGCCGTGGTCGACCGCGCCCTCGCGAGCGCCGGCCTGCGCAAGGCCGCGCCGGAGACGGCCGCCTGGCTCGCCCTCGTCGCCTACGCCCGCCACGTCTTCACCGACTACGACGCGCTCCTGGCGGACGGTTACGACCAGGACAGCGCGCGGTTCTTCGTGCGCGCCGACATGGACGAGGCGCTCGCCGGCTGGGGCGTGCGCCGCAGGCTCGCGGAGGAGGATTGACATGTGCGCCAGCGCACCTCGAACGGCCGCGCGCCGGCGCATGGTCGTCGCAACGAACCCGAGGCGATCATGAGCAACGAAGCGACCCCGACCGAGACCCCCCGCCCGTCCTTCCTGACGGCGAGCCTCGGCTTCATCGGCTCGACCACCCTGGTGTCGGCCCTGATGGTGCTCCTGAGCGGCCTGTGAGGCGGGCCGCGCCGGCGCCGGATCAGGCGCGCGCCTTCTCCCGCTCCATGAGCGCGACGAAGCGATCGAACAGGTAGTGGCTGTCGCGGGGGCCCGGCGAGGCCTCCGGATGGTACTGGACCGAGAAGGCGGGCCGGTCCTTCAGGGCGATGCCGCAATTCGAGCCGTCGAACAGGGAGACGTGGGTCTCCTCCGCGTTCGCCGGCAGGCTCGCCGGGTCCACGGCGAAACCGTGGTTCATCGACACGATCTCGACCTTGCCGGTGGTCTTGTCCTTGACGGGGTGGTTCGCCCCGTGATGGCCCTGGTGCATCTTGACCGTGCGGGCGCCGGTGGCGAGGCCGAGCATCTGGTGGCCGAGGCAGATCCCGAAGGTCGGCACCTTGCGCTCGAGCAGTTCCCGGATCACCGGCACCGCGTATTCCCCGGTGGCGGCCGGGTCGCCGGGCCCGTTCGACAGGAACACGCCGTCGGGATTGAGGGCGAGGATGTCCTCGGCCTTGGCGGTCGCGGGCACCACGGTGACCTTGCACCCGGCCCGGGCGAGCAGGCGCAGGATGTTGCGCTTCACCCCGTAGTCGATGGCGACCACGTGGTGGCGTGGCTCGCTCTGGTGGCCGAAGCCGCGGCCGAGCTCCCAGGTGGTCTCGTCCCAGTCGTAGCGCTGCGTCGCCGCGACCATCGGCACGAGGTCGAGGCCGGCCATCGAGGGCAGCCCCGCGGCCCGCGTCTTGAGCGCGTCGAGGTCGAAATGCCCGGACGGATCGTGGGCGATCACCGCGTTCGGCATGCCGTGGTCGCGGATGAGCGCGGTCAGCGCCCGGGTATCGACGCCGGTCACGCCGACGATGCCGCGGGCCTTGAGCCAGGCGTCGAGATGGCGGCTCGCTCGCCAGTTGGAGGGGTCGGTGATGGCGGCCGACAGGACGACCCCGCGCACCCCCGAGGAGGAGGCGGCGTTGACGCTCTCCACGTCCTCGTCGTTGGTGCCGACGTTGCCGATGTGCGGGAAGGTGAAAGTGATGATCTGGCCGGCGTAGGAGGGATCGGTCAGGATCTCCTGGTACCCGGTCATGGCGGTGTTGAAGCAGACCTCGCCCGCCGCCTCGCCGAGGGCGCCGATGCCGAAGCCCTCCAGCACGGTGCCGTCCTGGAGCACGAGCACGGCCGTGGCCCGGGGCTCTTCCCAGCCGCCGGCGTTGTCTTGCAGCATCATGGCGATCTCGCTTAAGTCCGGGCGGACTTAGTGAGGGCCCGCCCCCTCGTCAACGCCGCGAGCCCGGAGACCAGCCATGCGCGAGCGCCTGACCCAGGACCTGAAGGAGGCCATGCGGGCCGGCGACAAGCGCCGGATCTCGACCGTGCGCCTGATCCAGGCCGCGCTGAAGGACAAGGACATCGAGGCCCGCGGCGCCGGCAAGGGCCAGACGAGCGACGAAGACATCCTCGCCCTCCTCCAGAAGATGATCAAGCAGCGCCAGGAATCGATCGCGATCTACGAGCAGGCCGGCCGCCGGGAGCTCGCCCAGCAGGAGCGCGAGGAGGCCGAGATCATCCAGTCCTACCTGCCGAAGCAGATGGACGAAGCCGAGACCGCGGCCGCCGTCGACGCCGCCATCGCCGAGACCGGCGCCGCCTCGATGAAGGACATGGGCAAGGTCGTCGGCGCGCTGCGCGGCAGGTACGCCGGCCGCATGGACTTTTCCCGGGCGAGCGCCCTCGTGAAGGAGCGCCTGCCGAAGGGCTAGTCGCCGAGCTTGCGCTCCGGGACGCCGAGGGCGTCGGCGAGACGGACCTGCGCCGAGCCCGGCCGCAGCGGCTTCTGCTGGCTCGCGTGCGGCGCCCAGCCCGACAGCCAGATCGTCTCGAAGGTGGCCCGCACCCGCCCGTCCGGGTCGGAGAAGCGCTCCGCGTAGACCTGCGCCGCCCGCAGCAGAACCGCGCGCGGCAGCGGCGTCCGGCGGCGGTCGACGAGGGCGTTCGTCAGGCCCATGGCGCGCAGGTCGCGCAGGAGGGCGAACGGGTCGGGATAGCGCACCGTCACCGTCTCGAGATCGACGACCGGCAGGGCGAAGCCCGCCCGCTGCAGGAGGCCGCCCATGTCGCGCAGTTCGGCGAAGGGCGCCACCCGGGGGCTCACGCCGCCGAGCAACGCGTCCTCGGCCTCGGTGAAGGCCCGGCGCAGCTCGGACAGGGTGCCGCCGCCGAAGAGGCAGCCGACGAACAGGCCGTCGGGGGCGAGCGCCCGGCGGATCTGCACGAGGGCGCCCGGGAGGTCGTTAACGCTCTGGAGGGCGAGGAGCGAGACCGCGAGGGAGAAGCGCCCCGGGGCGAAGGGCAGCGCCTCCTCGTCGCCGACGACGAGGCCGCGCCCCTCCTCCGGCCCGGGCGCGAGGCGCACGACCGCGCCGACGCGGCCGCCGGCGCGCAGCCGCTCGGCCGCGAGCGCCGTCGGGGTGCCGACGTCGAGGACGAGGGGGAAATCCCGCAGCACCGTCGCGAGGCGCTCGTCGAGATCGTCCGCCGCCCGACGCAGCAGGAAGTCCGCGTAGCCGGCCCGCCGGGCGCGCGCCAGGCGGCGGCGCAGGAGGGGACGGTCGAAGACCAGCGGCGTCATGGAAGGCGCATATGGCGGGCCGGGGCGCCGCGGCCAAGCGTCAGCGGCTCAGCGGTTCCACTGGCGGAAGGCCTCCGCGATCACCTGCTCGCCGGCGAACCCCTTCTCGAAGCTCACGATGGCGCGCCGGCCGGAGACGAACTGCACCGGCAGATCGATCCAGTTGCGCTTGAGGAGGAGGTCGGTGTTGCGCTCCACGTCGGCGCGCAGGTTGGAGAGGCCGATCAGGAACAGGTTCTCCTTCACGGGCACCGGCAGGCCGGCGAGCGGCGTGCCGCGGGCGGCCTCCTCGTTCTTCAACAGGAGGACGGCGACGTCGCGCACGGCCCGGGACGGGTCCGTCGGCGGGGTCGAGAAGGTGAGCTCGATCGTGTGCGAGGCGGGAAGCGTCGGGTCGAGGTTGCGACGCATCAGGAGGGACAGGCCGATGCCGGTGTCCGGCACGTCGACGGTCGCGCGCACCACCGTCTCGAGGGGCTGGCCCTGGCCGGTGTTGAGGTTGTCGAGGCGCCACAGGACGCGGGCCTGGGTGGCGAGGGGCCGCTGCGGGTCCTGCGGGTTCTCCTCGTAGAGCACCGCCCGCTGGGCGACCGGGAGCGCTCCCTGCGCCTGCGGCGCGGGCGCCGGCGCCGGCACGGCGGTGGCGGGCGCGGCCCCGACGCGGTCGTTGAACTTGCGCTCCCCGTCCGGGGCGGGCTCGGCGCCCGGCGCCTGCACGACCTCCACCGGCTGGTCGCGCAGCATCCAGGCCGCCACCGCGATCGCGCCGATCACGAGAACGAGCGCGAGGGCGACCGCCGCGGTGCGCAGGCGCCGGCCGCGGCCGATCCGCGGCGGGGCGACCTCGACCCGCGGGCGCTCGCGGGCGGGTTCGGGCGGCGCCTCGTCGTTCGCGGCCGCCTCCGGCGGCTCCTGGCGGACGACGTTGCGGGTGGGGATCCGGAACGGCACCGGGGCGGCGCCCGGGTCCGGGGGCGAGGCTTCCGGCCAGGGCTGCGGCTCGGGCCAGGCCTGCGCGGCGACGGCCGCCCCCCGCGGCCGGGGGGCCGGACGCGGCGCCGCGGGCTTCGGCGGCGGGGCCGCAGCGGGCTTCGCGGCCGGCACGGGCGCGACGGGCTTCGGGGCGTATTCCGCCTCGATGCGGTTCACCGCCTCGTCGAGGGCGAGGCGCTCGCGGACGATGTCCGCCTCGCTCAGGGGCGGATCGAGGCTGCGCAGCTGTTCGGTGAGGGCCGAGCGGGCGCGGTCGTACACCGCCTGGCGGGCCGCCGGTGAGCGGTCCGACAAGGCCCCGAGCGCCCGCGACAGCAGGGGGTAGTAGTCGGCCATCCCGAGGGCAATGTCCCGATCCGACCCGGGCGTCAACCCTCGAACGGGTTCTGTACCAGGATCGTATCGTCGCGTTCCGGCGAGGTCGACAACAGGGCGACCGGGGCGCCGATGAGTTCCTCGATCCGCCGCACGTACTTGACCGCTTGCGCCGGCAGGGCGCCCCAGGAGCGCGCGCCCGCGGTCGAATCGCGCCAGCCCTCGATCTCCTCGTAGATCGGCTCGACCCGGGCCTGCGCCCCCTGCCCCGCCGGCAGGCGGTCGAGGACCTCCCCGTCGAGCCGGTATCCGGTGCAGACCCGGATCGTCTCGAACCCGTCCAGCACGTCGAGCTTGGTGAGCGCGATGCCGTCGATGCCCGAGGTGCGGATCGTCTGGCGCACCAGCACCGCGTCGAACCAGCCGCAGCGGCGCTTGCGCCCGGTCACCGTGCCGAACTCGCGCCCGCGCTCGCCGATGCGCTCGCCGGTCTCGTCGAACAGCTCGGTCGGAAACGGCCCCTCCCCGACCCGGGTCGTGTAGGCCTTGGCGATGCCGAGCACGTAGCCGATGGCGCCGGGGCCGAGGCCCGAACCGGCGGCCGCTTGGCCGGCCACGGTGTTCGAGGAGGTCACGAACGGATAGGTGCCGTGGTCGACGTCGAGGAGCGCGCCCTGCGCCCCCTCGAACAGGATGCGCCGGCCGGCCCGCCGGTCCTCGTCGAGGAGGCGCCAGACCGCGTCCATGTAGGGCAGGACCCGGGGCGCGACCGCGGTCAGCTCCTCGATCAGCGCCGCCGGCTCGATCTCCGCGAGGCCGAAGCCGCGGCGCAGGGCGTTGTGGTGGGCGAGGAGCCGGTCGATCTTGGCCGGCAGGGTGTCGGGCTCGGCGAGGTCGGTGAGGCGGATCGCGCGCCGGCCGACCTTGTCCTCGTAGGCCGGGCCGATGCCGCGGCGGGTCGTGCCGATCTTGGTGCCGGCCCCGCCGCTCTCGCGCAGGGCGTCGAGCTCCCGGTGGACGGACAGGATCAGCGCCACGTTGTCGGCGATGCGCAGGTTGTCCCGCGTCACCGGCACGTTCTGCGCGGCGAGGCGGTCGATCTCGGCGACGAGGGCGTGCGGATCGAGCACGACCCCGTTGCCGATGACGCCGCGCTTGTTCTTACGCACCACGCCCGAGGGCAGGAGGGAGAGCTTGTAGGTCTCGCCCCCGATCACGAGGGTGTGGCCCGCGTTGTGCCCGCCCTGGAAGCGCACGACCACGTCGGCCTGCTCGGACAGCCAGTCGACGATCTTGCCCTTGCCCTCGTCGCCCCATTGGGCGCCCACCACGACCACGTTGGCCATCGTCGCCTCCACGAAAAACCCCGGCGCGAAGGCCGGGGCGGGACGGGAACCTTGCGCCGTTTCATCGCGGATCGGGTCGGTCCGGTCAAGCCGCGGCCCGGCCCGCGCCGGAACCCGCCCTCCCGCTCGCCCGTTGTAGGCAAGAGATAGTCAAGCTGACGCAAGGCGGCCCAAACAAAGCGAGGCAATAATGCGCAGGTATTTTCGGAGGATCGTGCCGGACGAGCGCGCCCGTCAGGGTCCGCGCGGGTTTCCGGTGCTCATGGTGCTGATCGGAAGCTTCGCGCTGCTGGGGCTCTATCTGGTCGGCATGGTGGTGTGGAGCTTCTGGAGCGCCCCCGTCGGCGCGCCGCACCGGGACACCCCGACCGCCGCCATCGACCAGCGCAACCCGACCCACCGGATCGAGCCGGCGAACCCCGCCTATCCGGTCCCCGTCGATCCGAGCCAGACCGGCACGCCGCGCTGAGGCCGGGCCGGCTCAGAGGAAGTTGACGAGCGACAGCCGCGAGAGGATGGAGGTCGTCTGGTAGCTCGCCTGCAGCC
>DATLFZ010000313.1:0-3680 GCA_035540795.1 Beijerinckiaceae bacterium
GGATTCAAGAGACGGCGGGCGCGCCCTTCCGCCGCCTCTTGAATCCCATGTCCGTCCTTGCTAAATGGCCCGGAAAGCTCTGGTTGCGGCGTCATCGCCGCGGTTCGGGAGCGGGCCCGCGGGTCCGCTCTTTTTGTTTTCGGACCCGGGAGCCGTCGGATGCCGATGGACGAGGAACGCCTCATCACCGAGACGGGGGTCGCGGCGCGGGTCGCCGCGATCGCCGAGCCCGTCGTCGCCGATCTCGGCTTCCGCCTGGTGCGGGTCAAGATCTCGGGGACGAACGGCTGCACGGTCCAGATCATGGCCGAGCGGCCGGACGGGACCATGACGGTGGAGGATTGCGAGGCGGCGAGCCGGGCCCTGTCCCCCGTCCTCGACCTCGAGGACCCGATCGAGGGCGCCTACAACCTCGAGGTTTCCTCGCCCGGGATCGACCGGCCGCTGGTGCGGGTCGGCGATTTCGAGCGCTGGACGGGCCACGAGGCCAAGATCGAGATGGCGGCCCCGGTCGCCGGCCGGAAGCGCTTCCGCGGCACGATCCGCGGGGTGGAGGGCGAGGCGCTCCTCGTCCAGCTGCCGGACGCCAAGGCCGGCGAGGATCCGATCGCGCGCCTGCCCCTGTCCGATCTGGGCGAGGCGCGGCTCGTGCTCACCGACGACCTCGTCCGGGAATCCCTGCGCCGGGGCACGGCGCCCCGGGCCGAGGACACGCAAGTCGACGAGGTTCGCATCGACCGGCGGCCCGCCGGCGGCGGCCCCCGCCAGGACAACGAACCGAGACACCGCCACGACGGCGCTGCGAAGCCGACGAGACCCCGGCTCCGGCGCTCCGACACGAACGAGGAGGAGTGACCCCATGGCCGTCAGCGCCAACAGGCTGGAGCTCTTGCAGATCGCCGACGCGGTCGCACGCGAGAAGGTCATCGACCGGCAGATCGTCATCGCCGCCATGGAGGACGCGATCGCCAAGGCGGCGCGGTCCCGCTACGGGGCCGAGACCGACGTTCACGCCGAGATCAACGCCAAGACCGGGGAGCTGCGCCTCGCCCGCCACCTCCTCGTCGTCGAGGACGGGGCGGTCGAGAACGATTCCCGCGAGATCACGCTGTCGGAGGCCCGCCGGCGCAATCCGGCCGCCCAGGTCGGCGACACCATCGCCGACACGCTGCCGCCCTTCGAGTTCGGCCGCATCGCCGCCCAGTCGGCGAAGCAGGTGATCGTGCAGAAGGTGCGCGAGGCCGAGCGGGACCGGCAGTACGACGAGTACAAGGACCGCATCGGCGAGATCGTCAACGGCGTCGTCAAGCGCGTCGAATACGGCAACGTCATCGTCGACCTCGGCCGCGGGGAGGGCATCATCCGCCGCGACGAGCTCATCCCCCGCGAGACCTTCCGCCCCGGCGACCGGGTCCGCTCCTACCTGTTCGACGTCCGCCGCGAGGCGAGGGGACCGCAGATCTTCCTGTCGCGCACCCATCCTCAGTTCATGGCCAAGCTGTTCGCGCAGGAGGTGCCGGAAATCTACGACGGCATCGTCGAGGTGAAGGCGGTCGCCCGCGACCCGGGCTCGCGGGCCAAGATCGGCGTGACCTCCCGGGATTCCTCGATCGATCCGGTCGGTGCCTGCGTCGGCATGCGCGGCTCCCGTGTCCAGGCGGTGGTGGGCGAGCTCCAGGGCGAGAAGATCGACATCATCCCGTGGTCGGTCGACCAGGCCACCTTCGTGGTCAACGCCCTGCAGCCGGCCGAGGTGGTCAAGGTCGTGCTCGACGAGGAATCCGAGCGCATCGAGGTGGTGGTGCCGGACGACCAGCTGTCCCTCGCCATCGGCCGGCGCGGCCAGAACGTGCGCCTCGCGTCCCAGCTCACCGGCTGGGACATCGACATCCTCACCGAGGCCGAGGAATCGGAGCGCCGCCAGAAGGAGTTCACCGAGCGCACCGAGCTGTTCATGCAGGCCCTCGACGTGGACGAGGTGGTGGGCCAGCTCCTCGCGGCGGAGGGTTTCCGCAGCGTCGAGGAGCTCGCCTACGTGGACGCCTCCGAGGTCGCCTCGATCCAGGGCTTCGACGAGGACACCGCCGCCGAGATCCAGAACCGGGCCCGCGACCACCTCGCCCGCATCGAGGCCGAGCAGGACGCCCGCCGGCGCGAACTCGGCGTCCAGGACGAGGTCAAGGAGGTCGAGGGCGTCACCACGCCGATGCTGGTCGCCTTCGGCGAGAACGGCATCAAGACGGTCGAGGACCTCGCCGATTGCGCCACCGACGACCTCGTCGGCTGGACCGAGAAGAAGGCCGCCGAGACCGTCCGGCACAAGGGCGTGCTCGACGGGTTCGAGGTGTCCCGGGCCGAGGCCGAGGCCATGATCATGGCGGCCCGGGTCAAGGCGGGCTGGATCGAGCCGCCCGTCGCGACCGAGGCGACCGAGGAGGAGGCCGAGACCGAGGCCCATCCGACCTGAGCGGCCGATGCCCCGGCGCGAGCCCGAGCGGACCTGCATCGTCACCCGGGAGGTCCGCCCGCCCGACGGGATGATCCGTTTCGTCGTCGGGCCGGACGGACGCGTGGTGCCCGACCTGCGGCATAAGCTCCCGGGGCGGGGGGCCTGGGTGAGCGCGACCCGGGACGCGGTCGCGACGGCGGTGAAGCGGCGCCTGTTCGCCCGCGCCTTCAAGGCGGAGGTGAAGGCCCCCGAGAGCCTGCCGGACGAGATCGAGGCGGCCCTGCGGGTCGATCTGCGCCAGGCGCTGGCCCTCGCCAACAAGGCCGGGGCGGTCGTGACCGGCTTCGCCAAGGTCGAGGCGGCGATCGCCGGGGGAGGGGTGACAGCCCTCGTCCACGCGGCCGAAGCGGCGGAAGACGGACGGCGAAAGCTCGCGGGGGCGTTGCGCAAACGCCTCGGCGACGCGATATCGGGGTTTCCGATCGCGGACGATCTGACCGGCGACGAATTGGATTTGGCATTGGGCCGGTCAAATGTGATACATGCTGCGCTCGTCGCGGGCGCCGGAAGCGACGGATTTCTCGCGCGTTGGCGCCGGCTTCGATTCTATCGCGGACTGGACGCCGGCAAGGCTGCTCTCGAAGGCGGGGGCGGCGGACCGAAAGCATCGGATACTGAGGCTACTGAGGCAGAATGAGCGATACCAAAGCCCCGGGCGACAAGACGCTCCATGTGTCGGCCCCCCGCACGCTGACGCTGAAGCGGCCCGTGGAACAGAACACGGTGCGGCAGAGCTTCTCGCACGGCCGCTCGAAGGCGGTCGTCGTCGAGACGGTGAAGCGCCGGCCCGTGACCCCGGGCGCCGCACCGGTCAAGGAAGCTCCGGCCGCCAAGCCCGCCGCGCCCGCCGCGCCGGCGCCGACGGCGCGCGCCGCCCAGGCGCAGCCCGTACGTCCCGCCTCCGCGCCGACCTCGACCCGCGGCAGCGGCATGGTGCTGCGCACCCTGAGCGAGCAGGAACGCGACGCCCGCGCCAACGCCCTCGCCGACGCCCGCGTTCGCGAGGAGGAGGAGCGCCGCCGCGCCCAGGAGGAGACCAAGCGCCGCGCCGAGGAGGTGGCCCGCGGCCGCCTCGGCGAGGAGCCGCCGCCGCCCCGTCCGGCCGGTCCGCGCGCCGCTCCGGGCGATGCGCGCCGTCCGCGCAGCCTCGACCATATGGGCCGGCGCGGGC
>DATLFZ010000314.1:0-4985 GCA_035540795.1 Beijerinckiaceae bacterium
GTCGTTCTGAGACCTTACCCGGCGAGCAGGCGCGCGACCACGAACCCCCCCACGAGGAGCGCGAAGCCGACCGCCGCGACGAGCCCCAGGCGCTGCTCGATGAAGCTGCGGATCGGCGGCCCGAACAGGTAGAGCAGGCCGGCGACGATGAAGAAGCGGCCGCCCCTCGACAGCACGCTCGCGATCAGGAACACCCAGATGTCGAGATGGGTCACCCCCGAGGCGATGGTGATGACCTTGTAGGGGAAGGGCGTGAGCCCTCCCATCATCACGATCCAGGCGCCCCATTCGTTGTAGCTCGCCGCGAACTGCTCGAACCGCGCCCCGTAGCCGTAGAGGGCGAGGAGCGGCCGGCCGACGAGATCGAACAGGAGGAGCCCGATCAGGTACCCGGCGACGCCGCCGAGCACCGAGGCGACGGTGCACAGGGTCGCGTAGAACCAGGCCCTCGCCCGGTCCGCCAGGATCATGGGGATCAACAGCACGTCCGGCGGGATCGGGAAGAACGAGCTCTCCGCGAAGGAGACCGCGAACAGCGCGACCTTGGCCCGCCGGTGCGCCGCGAGCCGCATCGTCCAATCGTACAAAGCCTGAATCATGCGCCCCGCCCGTCGTGCGGCCGGGCTCGTAGCACCTCCCCGCCGCTCCCGCCACCTCGCCTCGGCGCATCCCTCTTGACGGCGGCCCGCCCGCCCGCGAAGGTTCTTCTTCTATTCTGACCGCGGGGCTCTTGCGTGGACGCGTTTTCGATCGCGGATGCGTCCGCCCCGCCGGCGCGCGGCGGGCTCCCGGCGCGGCCGCTCACGATCCTCAGTGTCGCCGCGCCGTGGGGGCCCGTCGGGCCGGACGCGACCGGCGGCGCCGAGCAGATCCTGCACCTGATCGACCGCGCGCTGGTGCGGGCCGGGCACCGCTCCCTCGTCGTCGCCTGCGCCGGGTCGCAGCCGGCGGGCACCCTCGTCCCGGTGCCCTGGACGGCGTTCGGCACCGGCCCCGGCCCGCGCGCCGCCACCGCCCGCGCGGTCCGGGCGGCGATCGCCGAAATCCTCGCCCGCGAGCCCGTGGACCTCGTCCACATGCACGGCCAGGATTTTTGGGACCACCTGCCGCCGGCCGGGCTCCCGGTCCTCGCGACCTTGCCTCTGCCCCTCGCCTGGTACCCGGCGGCCGCCCTGCGGCCCCGCCGCCCCCGGACCTGGCTGCACGGCGTCTCGGAAGCGCAGCACCGCAGCCGCCCGCCGGGGGTGCGGCTCCTGCCACCGATCCCGAACGGGGTCGATCTCGACGCCTTTGCCGTCGCGGGCCGCAAGCGCGGCTACGCCCTCCACCTCGGGAGGATTTGTCCCGAGAAGGGCACAGCGATCGCCTTGCGGGCCGCCGCGCGGGCCGGGACGCCGATGTTCGTCGCCGGCCCGCTCTCGGAATGGGAGCCGCACCGGGCCTATTTCGAAGGGGAGGTGGCGCCGCTGCTCGGCCCTTCGCGGCGCTTCGTCGGCCCGGTGGGGCTCGCCCGCAAGCGCCGCCTCCTCGCCGGCGCCCGCTGCCTCGTCCTGCCGGCGCTGGCGGCGGAGACGAGCTCCCTCGTGGCGATGGAGGCGCTCGCCTGCGGCACGCCGGTGGTCGCCTTCCCGGCCGGGGCGCTGGCGGAGAACATCGAGCACGGCCGCACCGGCTTCCTCGTGCGCACGGAGGCCGAGATGGCGCAGGCGATCGGCGCCGCGGCGACCCTCGACCCGGAGGCCTGCCGGCGCGCGGCCCGCACGCGCTTCGACGCCGCCCGCATGACGCAGGCCTATCTCGGCCTCTACGCGCATCTCGCGCAGATCCGGCCCGGCGCACGGCCCCGCGCCCCCGCCGTCCTTGCCGCGGCGGCGCCGGCTCACTAGCCTGCCCGTCAGGAGGGCGCGCATGCTCCGCTTCACCCATGTCAGCATCCCCGCGCGGGATCCCGACGCCCTCGGGCGCTGGTACCGGGAGCTCTTCGGAGTCGAAGAGATCCCGGCGCCGAATTTCGGCTTCGTGGTGCGCTGGTTCCGGATCGGCGACCTGCAGCTCCACCTCTACCAGAGCCGGGAGGAGCGGGCGCCGATGCAGCATTTCGGCCTCGCGGTCGACGACATCGCGGCGACCTACGCCAAGGCGGAGGCGATGGGCGCCTTCGACCGCCGGCGCGAGCACCACCTCTACGTCACCCCAGCCGGCGAGGTGCAGCTCTACCTGCGCGACCCGGACGGCAACGCCCTCGAGGTCAACTGGCCCGACGCCGGGACCCTGCCGGAGGCGGTGCGGGCGCTGGCGATCCGCCGCGAGGACCAGTTCGCGCAGTCGTCCCGCAACCGGGAGGCCACCCTCTTCACCGGAGGTTCGACGGCCCGCTCATGATCGCCGCCTGGATCGGCGCGCACGCCCCGCCCGGAACCGCGGCGGCGGAAGCCCCGGTCGACGAAGCGGCGCCCTTCGACGCGGCCGAGGCCGCGGCGGTGGCCCGGGCCGTCCCGCGTCGCCGGCGCGAGTTCCTCACGGGGCGGCGGCTGGCGCGGGAGGCGCTGGCGCGGCTCGGCTGCCCGCCGGTCGGCATCCCGCCGGACGAGAGCCGCGTCCCCGTGTGGCCGGACGGCTACCTCGGCTCGATCAGCCACACCGGATCCCTCTGCGTCGCCCATGTGGGCCGCCGGCGCGACCTTCTCGGCATCGGCATCGACATCGAGGCGGACGCGCCCCTGTCCGCCGACCTCAGCCGCCTGATCTGCCGTCCTGAGGAGACGGGCGACGCCGCGCCGGACGGGCTCGACCCGGTCCTCGCCCGGTTCGCGGCCAAGGAGGCCTTCTACAAGGCCTACTTTCCGCAGGCGCGGACCTTCCTCGACTTCCAGGACGTGCGGGTCGACCTCGACCTCGCCGACGGCCGCTTCGCCGCAAAGATCGTCGACCCCTGCAAGCCGGCGCTGGCGGGGCAACGGGTCTTTCCGGGCCGGATCGCCCGGCTCGCCGGGCACGTCGTCGCCGCCCTGTGGGTCGAGCCTGAACCTACGCGGCGACCGCCTGGCGCCGGCGCAGGGCCAGGAACAGCGCACCGACCAGCAGGAGATTGAGCACCCCGGCGACCGCGGCGTTGGCGAAGCTCACCGTGTAGTGACCGGTGAGATCGAAGAAGAAGCCGCCCTGGAACCCGCCGACCCCGTGCCCGAGCCAGGCGAAGGCGAGGATCACGCCCATCAGCGTGGCCCGCCGGGACGGGGGCGTGAGCACCCGCGCGGTGAGGAGCACCCCGGTCATCACCCCGGCGTAGCCGAAGCCGTAGATCGGCGCGAACACGTAGAAATGGGCGAGGTCGTCGATGCGGGTGAAGGCGAAGACCGCGACCGTCTGCCAGAACGAGGCGGTCATGTAGGCCGGGATCGGCCCGATCGCGTCGGCGAGGCGACCGAAGGCGACGCGCCCGAAGATGGCGGCGATCAGCATCACGAACAGGACGCCGCTCGCGTCCGGGGCCGAGATGTGATGCCCCTGGATCAGGGGCACGAGGTGCATGAGCGGCACCGCCATGGTGGCGCAGCACAACAGGACGGCGGCGCTGAGCCAGACCGTGACGATCGCGGGCGACAGAGGGACCGGCGGTTCGCTGCCGGCGGCGGCCGCCTGGACGCGCCGGGGCGGGTCGCGGAGCAGCAGCGCGAGCGGCACCATGATGGCGAGGGACAGGATACCCAGCGCCGCGAAGGCGGAGCGCCAGCCGAGACCCTCGATGAGGAAGGCGGTGGCGAAGGGCACGCCCCCCTGCCCGACCGCCTGCCCGGCGGAGGCGATGCCGATCGCGAGCCCGGCCCCGACCGGGAACCAGCTGCCGACGAGGGCGATGAGGGGCGCGAACAGGCCCGCCGCGAACAGGCCGGCGACGAAGAACAGGAGGTAGAACTGCCAGAGCCGGTCGGCGAAGGCGGCGAGGAGGACGCAGACCCCGACGGCGAGGACGCCCGCGAGGGCGACGGTCCTGATCCCGGCCCGGTCCGCCGCCATCCCCATGACGACGCCGCCGGCGGCGAGCCCGACGAGGCCGGCCGAGTTGATGAGGGCGATCGCCCCGCGGGCCCAGCCGAATTCCTGTTCGAGGGGGATGAAGAAGACCGACAGGCCGTTCACCAGCTGGCCCATGGCGACGGCCAGGATGGTCGCGACCGCCCCCACGACGATCCAGCCGTAGGCCGACTCCCCGCGCTCCGGCATGTCCGGCCCTCCGCGTGGCCGGGACCGTCCGAATCCTCGCCGAGCGCCGGCCGCGGGGCAGCAGAGTACAGGCTCTTCCGCCCCGGCGCGAGAGCGCCGGTCAGGCCGTGGGACGCGGCCGCGGCGCGCCGGGCCGGGTCGGCTCGCGGCGCTTCGGCGCCGGCAGGAGGCCTTCGCGCTGGGCCTGCTTGCGGGCCGCCTTGCGGGCGCGACGGACCGCTTCCGCCTTCTCCCGCGCCTTCTTCTCGGAGGGCTTTTCGTAGGCCTTCCGCTGCCGCATCTCGCGGTAGATGCCCTCGCGCTGCATCTTCTTCTTGAGGACGCGGAGGGCCTGGTCGACGTTGTTTTCGCGAACGAGAACCTGCAAGGACTATCCGATCTCTGGTCGGCCCGAAACAGTCGATCGCGGCGGCGATCGCTCCCGGGCAGGGTCCGGCACGAGCCGGAACGGGCGCCTTACCACGTTCGCGCGCAAAATCCACCGGCCCCCCGACGGGATCGTCGACCTTGAAAGGTCCGAGCGCGGCGGCAGTGCATTTCCCAGTGACCTCGGTCTCCCTCGTGAACCCGCTCGTGGCGGGCCTGTGCTCCCCGCCCATTCCGATCCGGCCGTCGTCCGCCACGGGCCGATCCTCGGCGATCCGGGCCTGCGCGAGGCCTACGCCCGCCACGTGACGGCGCTCTACCGCGGGCCGCCTATCTGCGCCATCCCTTCGCCGGCGTGCCGGACTTCCGGGTGGCAGAGGCGCTCGCGGTCCGAG
>DATLFZ010000315.1:0-4605 GCA_035540795.1 Beijerinckiaceae bacterium
GCGGTGTCGAACTCCGCCATGTGGAAACCGAAGGCCCCGTCGCCCGAGACCGCGAGGACCGGCCGGCCGGTCCTCGCGGTCTCGGGCGACGGGGCCTTCGGTTTCCACATGGCGGAGTTCGACACCGCGCTGCGCCACGACCTGCCCTTCGTCGCCGTGATCGGCAACGACGCCGCGTGGAACGCGGAGCACCAGATCCAGCTGCGCAGCTACGGTGCCGACCGGGCCCACGGCTGCACGCTCCTGCCGACCCGCTACGACCGGGCGATCGAGGGCCTCGGCGGCTTCGGCGTGCTGGTGTCCGACCCCGGCGACCTGCCGGGGGCGCTCGAGGACGCCTTCGCCAGCGGCCGGCCCGCCTGCGTCAACGTGATGATCGAACAGGTCGCGGCCCCGACCCTTCGGCGGTGAGCCCTGCCGCCGGCGGCGATTGACAGGGCGGAGCGGATGGGGGAGACGGCCGCCGGCTGTGAACAGCGCCGGCCGCGGACACGAAACGGCCGGAGTTCGGGCCGAGCGACCGTCCGGCCCGAGGACCTGTCATGACTGCCATCGCCGCCGAGCGCCCCGTCTCCGCCGCCACGGCGGGCGAGCGCCTGTTCGGCTTCGTCGCCCGCAGCCACGCCCGGGCCTGCGCGGTCCTGCTGCTCCTGTCGCTGGCCTGCTTCCTGCCGGGCTTCGTCTCCCTGCAGCCGATGGACCGGGACGAGCCCCGCTTCGCGCAGGCGACGAAGCAGATGCTCGAGACCGGCGACTTCGTCGACATCCGCTTCCAGGAGGCGGCCCGGCACAAGAAGCCGGTCGGCATCCATTGGCTGCAGAGCGCCTCGGTCCTGACCGCCGAGGCGCTGGGCCTGCCGCAGGCGCGCACGACCATCGCGGTCTACCGGGTGCCGTCCCTCCTCGGGGCGGTGGCGATGGTGCTCCTGACCTACTGGGCGGCGCTCGCCTTCGCGGGCCGGCGCGAGGCCTTCCTCGCCGCCGCCTTCGTGGCGGCCTCCGTGATCCTGATCGTCGAGGCGCGCCTCGCCAAGACCGACGCCGTGCTCGGCGCCTGCACGGTCGCCGCCATGGGAGCCCTCGCCCGGGCCTATCTCGCCCGCGGCGTGCCCCAGCCCGCCGCGACGGTGGCGATCTTCTGGACGGCCGTCGGGCTCGGCATCCTCGTCAAGGGCCCGATGGTCCTGATGTTCGCGGGCCTCCCCGCCCTCGTCCTGTCGATCCGCGAGCGCTCGGCCCGCTGGCTCCTCGCCCTGCGGCCGGGGATCGGGCTCCTCGTCGTCGCCGCCTTCGCGGCGCCCTGGTTCGTGGCGATCGCCGCCAAGACCGGCGGCGCCTTCTTCGCGAGCGCGGTCGGCGGCGACCTCCTCGGCAAGGTGGCGACCGGGCAGGAGAACCACTGGGGCCCGCCCGGCTTCTACTTCGTTGCCTTCTTCGCGACCTTCTGGCCGGCGGCCCCGCTCGCGGCGATCGCGGCGCCCTTCCTGTGGCGCCACCGCCGCGAGGACGCGATGGCCTTCGCGCTCGCCTGGATCGTGCCGTCCTGGCTCGTCTTCGAGGCGGTCTCGACCAAGCTGCCGCACTACGTGATGCCGCTCTACCCGATGATCGCCATCGTGACGGCGCTCGCCCTGGCCCGCGGCGCGGTCGGCCCGCACCGCCCCGGCGCCAAGGCCGCGGCGCTGCTCGTCGTCGTCGTCCCGTTCGCGGTCGTGGCGGCCCTCGCTTTCGGCGCCTGGACTCTCGAGGGGAGTGTGCCGGCGGCGGGGCTCGCGGTCGCCGCGGCGGCGGCGCTCGTCTCGGTCCAGGCCTGGCGGCTGTTCGTGCGGGACGAGGCCGTCCCGGCGGCGCTCGCCGGCATCGGCGCGTCGGTCCTCCTCGTCCTCGGCTGCCTCGGCCTCGCCCAGCCGACGCTCGAGGCGCTGAGGATCTCGCCGCGCCTCGCCGCCGTGGCGCGGGCCTTCGACTGCCCCGGCGCGAGCATCGGCTCCGCGGGCTACGTCGAGCCGAGCCTCGTCTTCCTCGCCGGGACGCAGGTTCGCCTGATGCCGAACGGGGCGACTGCCGCCGCCTTCGCGGCGCAGGGCGGCTGCCGGCTGATCTTCGTCGAGGGTCGGCACGAGCCCGATTTCCGTGCGACCCTCGCCGCCCTCGGCATCGCCGCGGAGCCGGTGGCGCGGGTGTCGGGCTTCAACATCAACGGCGGCCGGCGCGTCGACATCGGCGCCTGGGCGGTCGGAGGCTCGCTGCGCCGTGGCGGGTGAGGGCACGCCCCGGGTCAGCGTGGTGGTGCCGGTGCGCAACGAGGCCGGCAACATCCTGCCCCTCGTCGAGGAGATCGGGCGCGCCTGCGCCGGCCTCGCCCCGTTCGAGGCGATCTACGTCGACGACGGCTCCACCGACGGCACGGCCGAGGCCCTGCGCCGGGCGCGGGAGGGACGGCCGTGGCTCAGGGCGCTGCGGCACCGCACCGGCTGCGGCCAGAGCGCCGCGGTGCGCACCGGCGTGCTCGCCGCCCGCGCCCCGATCGTCGCGACGCTCGACGGCGACGGCCAGAACGATCCGCGCTTCATCCCCGAGCTCGTCGGGGCGCTGGAGGCGGGCGGGGCGGGCGTCGGCCTCGCCGCCGGCCACCGGCTCGGACGCAAGGACACCGGCTTCAAGCGCTTCCAGTCCCGGGTGGCGAACGCGGTCCGCGGCTGGATGCTGCGCGACGGCACCCGGGACACCGGCTGCGGCCTGAAAGCCTTCCGGCGCGAGGTCTACCTGGCGCTGCCCTATTTCGACGCGCTGCACCGGTTCATGCCGGCGCTGGTGAAGCGCGAGGGGCTCGCGGTCGTCCACGTGGACGTGGTCGACCGGCCGCGCGCGGCCGGGGTCTCGAACTACGGGTTCTTCGACCGCCTGCGCGTCGGCGTGCCCGACCTTTTTGGCGTGTGGTGGCTCATCCGGCGGCGGCGCCGCGTGCCGGAGGTGGAGGAGGTGTCCGCGTGATCGTCGACGTGCTCAACCAGATCGGCGGCTACCTGCACATGGTGTTCGTCGACCGCATCGACATCGCCGCGCTCGTCGGCCTCGTCGGCCAGCTGTTCTTCTCGGCCCGCTTCGTGATCCAGTGGATCGCGAGCGAGCGGGCCGGGCGCAGCGTGGTGCCGATCGCCTTCTGGTTCTTCTCGCTGGGCGGCGGCATCGTCCTGTTCGGCTACGCCCTCTACCGCGGCGACCCGGTCTTCATCCTCGGCCAGGGCATGGGCACCTTCATCTACATCCGCAACCTGATGCTGATCGCGCGGGAGCGGCGCGGGCGGAAGGGCGAATTGCGGATGGCGAATGGGGAGTAGCGGGGGAAGTGGTGAGTAGCGAATAGTGAGTGGTGAGTGGCGAATGGCACCCGTCGATCGTCTCGTCCGCCACTCACGACTGACCATCCACGACTGACCGCTCACCACTCTCGCCATTCGCCGTTCGCCGTTCGCCCCACATTGACCCCCGACTAGGCCGATTCCAGGATGAGCCGCTCGGAGAGCGCGCCGTGGTCAGAGTCCTCGATTGGACGCCGACGGGAGGGAGCGCCCGCCAAAGGCGGGCCGGCTTGGCCTGGATCGCCCTCCTCGGTCTGTTGGCCGGCTCGGCTGCGACCCCGTCGGCGGCGCAGGAGCGCAGCTACCGCATCGGCGTGCTCGCCGAGGGACGGGCGGTCCAGCTCACCGAGCGCGTCGTCATCCCCCACCTCGCGCGGCTCGGCTTCGAGGAGGGGCGCAATCTCGCCATCGAGATCCACCCCCCGACGCCGGATCGGATCGAATCCGCCGTCCGGAACCTCGTCGCACGAAGTCCCGACGCGATCATTTCGATCGGAAACCTGGCGCTCGAGGCCGCAAGTCGGGCCACGACCGAGATCCCGATCGTAGGCTTCGGTCCGGATTTCGTCGGCGCCGGCCACGCCCGCAGCCTCGCGCAGCCTGGCGGCAACGTGACCGGGGTCGCCATCCTCGCCGAGGAGCTGGACGGGAAGCGGCTCGAATTGCTGCACGAGGCGGTCCCGAAGGCGCGCCGCCTCGCCGTGCTCGCCCATCGCCGCAGCCCTTACAAGGACGCGACCGAGCGCATCCGCGCGATCGCAACCCGGCACGGCTTCGAGGTCCTGTTCTTCGAGGCCGAGGAGAAGGCGGAATACGCGCCGCGTTTCGAGGCGATGCGCGCAAGCGGAGTCGAAGGGCTGGCGATCCGCGCCGACCCGCAATTCGCCCGGGAGGGAGCGGTGCTGGCCGGCTTGGCACGGGATTACCGGCTGCCAACGATCTGCCAGTGGCGGGAGATGGCGGAGCAGGGCTGCCTCATCGGCTACGGGCCGAGCCTGCCCGACCTCTACCTGCACCTCGCCGACATTGTCGGCCGGGTCCTGCGTGGGAGCCGGCCCGCCGAGACGCCGATCGAGCAGCCGACCCGGTTCGAGCTCGTGATCAACGCCGCCACCGCCCGGGCCCGCGGGTCAGTCGATGACCTCGTCGGCGCGGGCGAGCACCGCTTGCGGCAGCTCGACGCTGAGGGCCCGGGCGGTGGCGGCGTTGATCACGAGCTCGAACCGGGTCGGCTGCTCGATCG
>DATLFZ010000316.1:0-2474 GCA_035540795.1 Beijerinckiaceae bacterium
GCGTCGGCGACCGCCGCCTCGTCGCGCACGTCGACCAGAAGGGGAAGCGCGCGGCCGCCCGCCGCCTCGATCTCCTGCGCGGCGCTGTAGATCGTCCCCGGGAGCTTGGGATGGGGCTCGGCGGTCTTGGCCGCGACGGCGACGTTCGCGCCCTCCCGCGCCGCCCGCAGGCCGATGGCGAGCCCGATGCCGCGGGACGCGCCGGTGATGAAGAGCGTCTTGCCTTTCAGCGACATCAGGTGGCGACCGCCTCGGCGTAGGGGTTGAACGGCTCGGCGCAGCCCTCGTTGACGCCGCCCCGGCGCCGCACCCCGCTCGCGATGGTGAAGTTGTTCGGGTAGGGCAGCCGGTCGGCGGCACGGGTCGGGTGCCGGGCCGCCAGCGCCTGCAGAACATCGCTCCCGAGGCGGCGGTCGGCCACGACGAGGTCGGGCCCGGACACGTCGATGCGCGGGGCGTGCATGGCCTCGCCGAGTCCCTGGCCGTAGTCGATCATGAAGGACAGGAGGTTGAACACCGCCGGCAGGATCTTTCGACCGCCCGCGCCGCCGAGGCCGATGGCGTCGCCGTCGGCGGTGGCGATGACCGGCGTGTAGTTCGACAGCGTGCGCTTGCCGGGCCCGATCGAGTTCGGCGCGCCGGGGCGCGGGTCGAACCAGTTGATGCCGTTGTTCATGAGGATGCCGGTCTCGGGCAGGAGCAGGCGCGCGCCGAAGACCGACAGGAGGGTCTGCGTGACGACGACCATGTTGCCGTCCTTGTCGACGACGCAGAAATTCGTGGTCGAGGTCGCATGCGGAGAGGTGTCGCCGTCCTCCTTCAGGCGGCGGGCCCAGGCGGGCCTGAGCGCGTCCGCGTAGGCGCAGAAGGCCTCCCCGTCGGGCGCGGGCCCGCGGGGGGACCACGCCCGCTGGAGCGCGTCGAAGGCGGCGAGCAGGGTCGGACCGCCGTTGAGCTCCGGGGGCACGTGGAGGTCGTGGGTGCGGTAGCGCAGGACCTGCGGCTCGCGGCGCACGGGCCGGCAGTTCTCGAGGTCCTCCTCGGACAGGAAGCCGCCGGCACGGCGGATCTCGGCGGCGATCGAGCGGGCGACGGCGCCCTCGTAGAAGGCCCGCGGCCCCTCGTCGGCGAGGGTGCGCAGGGTCGCCGCCAGCGCCGGCCAGGGAAGCCGGGTCGGGGCCGCGGTCGAGGCCCCCGGCGGCACCGGCGGCAGGCCGCCGCGCAAAAATTGCGTCCGGCAGCCGGGATCGGCGGCGAGGTCGGCGAGCGCCGAGGCGGTGAAGACGGTCGTGAACCAGTCGACCTGGGTCCCGATCTCGGCGAGCTCGGCCGCGGGGCGCACCAGCTCCGCCCAGGGCCGCGTGCCATAGGCCTCGTGGGCGAGCGCGTGGCCCGCGACCATCGAGGGCACGGCGACCGCGTAGGGTCCGACGAGGTTGCGCCCGCCCACGACCTTGGGCCAGCCGAACAGGTCGACGTCGTTGCCCTCGGCGATCTCGTAGGCGGCGGGATCGAGGGCGGCGGGCGCGCGGGCGCCGAAATCGAACACGGAGACCCGGCCGGTGCGGCCCTCCCGCACCAGCATCACCCCGACCCCGCCGATGCCGCTCATCCACGGCTCGACCACCCCGGCGGCGAAGCCGGTCGCGACCGCCGCGTCGACGGCGTTGCCGCCCCGGCGCAGCACGTCCGCGCCCACCTCCGCGGCGATCCGGTGGTGGGCGGCGACGACCCCGCCGCCGCTCGCGGCGGGCTTGGCGGTGGTCTGGTGCAGGGAGAGGTTTTCGAACAGGGTGGAGGTGTCGAGCACGGCGCGGTCCCGGATTGGCCGGGGCAGATTAGGCCGCGCCGGCGACGCCGTCACGGGGCCTGGGGCGTTCACATTCCGCGGAGCGGCCGGGCTCGGCTTTGCGCTGCGGCGCGGCGGGCCTATCTTGAGGATGTGCTCGGGATCGGAATCACGATGAGACGGCTTCTCCCGACGCTGCTCGCCGCGGCGCTCTCGGCCTCGGCGGCCCTCGCCCAGGCGCCGACGCCGCCCGCTGCGCCCGCGCCGGCCGCGCCGGCCGCGGCCCCGCCCGCTCAGGCGCCTGCGGTCCGGCCGGCGGCGCCCGCTCCGCAGGGACGCATCGTGCGGCCCCGCGACGTCTCCGTCCTCGGCGCGAGCACCTTCCGGGTCGGCAACGAGCGCTACCAGATCGCCGGCGTCTACGCCCCGCGCTCCCGCGGCGGTCAGTGCCTGATGGAGCGCCTGCGCGGCCGCAACGCCCGGGCCGCCCTGCGGCGCATGATGTCGCGGGGCGAGATCCGCATCTTTCCGACCGGCGAGGTCACCCCCGGCGGCTTCCGCCTCGCCCGCGTGACCGTGAACGGCCAGAGCGTGCGCCGGCGGCTGATCAACCAGCGCCTCGTCCTCGCCCGCCGGCCCGCCGGCCGCAATCCCTGGTGCATCGGCGGACGCCCGACCTCCTAGG
>DATLFZ010000317.1:0-15851 GCA_035540795.1 Beijerinckiaceae bacterium
GGTCGTAGTAGTCCGAACCGCTCTCCTGCGCCTCCCTGGCCGCCCTGCGCGCGGTCTTGCCGGCGGATTGGAAGGTGCTGCTGGAGCGGCCGTGGCCGCCCGACCCCATGCCCTGGCCGGCGCTCTTGTCCTGGTGGCGCAGGTGCTCCGGCCCCTGGCTCGTCGCGTGGTGCGACTGGGACGAGGTCCCGGCGCCCGTTGCCCCGGCCCCGCCGCCCATCGGCTTCGAGGTGTGGGAGGACAGGGTGGAGCTCTGGGCCCCGCCCATCTTGGCGGCGGACACGGTGTCGGAACCGCTGCCCTGCGGGTTCGGCTTGCTGGTCTGATTCTTGTTCTCGTCCATGGTTTCGGCTCCTCGATCAGGCTCTGGCGTTGAGGTCGCGGCGGGTCTCCATGACGTCCTGCATGGGGTGCCGGGTCGGCGCGTCGGGGTCGTAGATGCGGGCCTGGCCGGTGTTGAGCACCGGCACGGTCTCCTCCTCGACCTCGGCGGCGAGCGCCCGGTTGCGGTACCTGTAGGGCGTCGGCTCCCGGGTCATGCGGTGGACGAGCCAGCCGACCCCGAGCGCGATCAAGGCGACCGGGACCGGGTTGCGACGCACGACTTCGAGGGCGTGGTCGATGATCACGCCGAACTGGGTCGCCCGGGTCGTCTGCATCACGTCGTCGACGATCCCGGACACCGACAGGCGGTCCTGGATGCGGTCGATGGTGAGATCGAGCCGGGCCCGGCTCTGGGCGATGTCGCGCTCGAGTTCCTCGATGGACTGGCTCATGCGGACACCCTCTCAGTGACGACCTCGGCGTCGCGGCGCAGGGACCGCGCCGTGTGCGTCGGGGTCAGGGAGGCGGAGTTCATCTTGGCGCGGCCCCACAGGGCGAAGCCGATGGCGAAGACCGCGGTTCCGACGGCGACCAGGAAAGCGGCGAGCGCGCGCGAATTGACCACGCGGGCGAGCCACTCGACGACGGACTCGGTGAGCAGCATGAGGGTGGCGATGCCGAACACGGCCGCGACCACGAACATGACGACGCCGAGCACGAGCTTGCGGACGTTCTCGCTCATCTCGACCCGAAAAAGGGCCATCTCCTTGCGGGCGAGGTCCGTCGTCTCCCGGAGGGCCTCGCCCATCAGGGCCTGGATCGTCGGCGAGGGCGGCGGGGTGTGCTCGTTCATGAGCGCCTCCTCACACCCGGCCGCGGGCGTAGTCGGATCCGGGCGAGGACTGCGCCCGGCGCTGGGCGCGACGGCGCTCGAACTCCGCCTGGCGGATGCCCTCGGCCGAGCTCTTGATGAAGCGGGCGAGGAGGAAGCCGGCGAAGAAGGTCATGCCGGCCACGGCCGCGGGACGGCGGCGCACCGCCTGCTCGACCTCCTCGAACAGCTCGTTGAAGCTGTGGTCGCGGATCCGACCGGCGAGATGGTCGAGGCCGTCGGCGGCGCTGTCGACGAAGGCCTTGATGTTGGGCCGGTCCTCGAACGACTTGCAGGATTCGCGCAGGGAATGCGCCACGTCGGCGACCGACTGCGCGGTCGCGTCCTTGCGCTTGTCGAGGTAGCCGGTCGCCTGGTCGCGGGCGGATTCGATGAAGTGCTTGCCCCGGTCGACCGCCTCGCCGGCGAGCTGGCTCACGTCGTCCTTGATGGCGTCCCATTCCTTGCCGGGCGGCACCTCATGCCCTCCGTGCTGGCTGTGGCGTGCGTCGTTCGGATACCCCACGCTCATCGGTGACCTCCTGTGAACTTGCCGAGGTAACCCCGCGGAAGCGCAGCCGGTTCCGCGCGAAAGGCTTCATCTTTCGCGGGGCGCGGACGCGCTCCGCCGGCGCGAAAACGGGGCCGGCCCTTTCCATGGCAACGCTTGGAGGCGAAGGGCGGTTCTGGGGCTTTCGAGCGCCCGCCGGCCGGGGAGGAAGGCCCAGCGAGGAAGGGCTTAGGCCTGCCCCTTGCCGACGTTGTCGGCCATCTGCGCGCCGCGGGCGCCCAGCGGCTGCTCCTCGCCGGCGGTGGTGTCCTGCGCCGTCTGGTGCTCCATCTCGGCGTTGATCTCGGCCCCGACCAGGATGATCGTCGTCGAGAGCCAGATCCACATCATGAAGCCGATGACGGCGCCGAGCGAGCCGTAGGTCTCGTTGTAGTTGCCGAAATTGCCGACGTACCAGGAGTAGAGCATCGAGAAGAGGAGCCAGACGGCACCGGCGATGACGCTGCCCCAGGTCACCCAGCGCCATTCCGCCTTGTCGCGGCTCGGGCCGTAGCGGTAGAGGCAGGCGAGCGCGAACAGGAGCACGAGGGCGAGGAGCGGCCAGCGCGCGATGCGCAGGAGGAGGTCGCCCATCCCGCCGAGGCCGAGGAAGTTGAGCAGGATCGGCAGAATGATCACGGCGCCCAGCGCGACCAGGAGGAAGGCGATCGCGCCGAGGGTGAACAGCAGCGATTCCAGCGTGAGGCGGACGAAGCTGCGCTTCTCCTCCTCCTCGTAGACGATGTTGAGGGCGTCGAAGATCGCCTTCATGCCGGCATTGGCGCTCCACAGGGACAGGGCGAGGCCGAAGAAGAAGGCGAAGCCCAGCGCCCCGCCGTCCTGGCCGGCGATGCGGCTGATCTGGTCGCCGATGACCTCGAGGGCGCCGCCGGGAAGGAAGCCGGAGAGGAGCGTGAGGTGCTCCTGGATCGTCGCCGGGTCGGCGAACAGACCGTAGAGCGACACGAGTGCGCCGATGGCCGGAAAGAGGGCGAGGAGCCCGTAGAACGTCACCCCCGCGGCGACCATGAGGACGCGGTCCTCCTGGATCTCGGCGTAGACCCGCCAGGCGATGTCCTTCCAGCCCTTGCCCGGGATCTCGCTCGGGGTCTCGGCCGCGCGCCCCCGGTCCGCTTCCGTGCGACCGCGGCGCAGGGCTTCGGAGCGGGGCTTGTACGACTGCTCGCCGGCCTTGGCCCAGGCCTCGCCCTTCTTGCGCGGGCCGAACACGACCTCCTGGAAGGGCTCCTTGCGCTTCGCCGTGACGAGCCGCACCAGGGCGAGGCCGAGGAAGAGCGTCCACAGGGTCGAGGTCGGCCGCGGCGTCGAGGGCTCGGCGGCGCCGCGCGGGCGCGAAGGGGCAGTGGCGGACATCGGACCTCGGCTGCGGCTGGGAGCGGCGCAAACGCCGCGACCACAACGGGCGCGCGACGGCGCGAGTTCCCCCGCCAGCGCCGGGGACGGCCTCCTAAGCGGCCGACGCGTGCTCCGGGGACAGGGGCAGGCCCGTGCCGATCATGCAATCGCGGGTGACGAGCGCGGCGAGCCGTTCCTCGCTCCAGCCCTGCGTGCCCTCCGGGCGCATCGGTACGACGAGGTAGCGGATCTCGGCGGTCGAATCCCACACCCGGATGCGGGTCGTCTCCGGAAGGCTCACGCCGAACTCGGCGAGGACCGCGCGCGGTTCGATCACCGCCCGCGACCGGTAGGGGGCCGACTTGTACCAGACCGGCGGCAGGCCGAGGACGGGCCAGGGGTAGCAGGAGCAGAGCGTGCAGACGACGAGGTTGTGCTCCTCGGGGGTGTTCTCGACGGCGACCATGTGCTCGCCCTGGCGCCCGGTGAAGCCGAGCTCGGCGATGGCGGCGGTCGCGTCCGCGAAGAGGCGCTCCCGGTAGGCCGGATCGGCCCAGGCCTTGGCCACCACCCTGGCGCCGTTGCGCGGGCCGATCTTGGTCTCGTAGGTCTCGATCAGCGCATCGACGGCAGCGGGATCGACATAGCCTTTCTCGACGAGGAGCGATTCCAGCGCGCGGACGCGCAGCTCCATCTCCGACCAGTGGCTGTGGTCGTGGTCGTGATCGTCGTCGTGCTCGTGGTCGTGGTGATCGTGCGGCATGGGGCGAATCTAGCCGACCCGCCCGCCTCCGTCACGACGCTAGATCCCGGCCGCGCCCCCGTCCGAGCGCGGATCGTGGACCGCCTCGACCCGGCCGTCGCGGGGATGCTTCAGGACCATGCCGGCATGGCCCGCGGTGTCGCTGTAGGCGGGCAGTTCCTCGATCTCGTGCCCCATGCGGGCGAGCGCCTCGACGATCGCGGCGTCGAACCGGCTCTCGATCTTGAGGGAGGTGCTGGCGGAGCCCCAGGTGCGGCCGAGCAGCCAGCGCGGGGCGTCGACCGCCTCGGCGAGCCCCATGCCGTAGAGGTGGCGGGTCAGGACTTGCGCCTGGAATTGCGGCTGGCCGTCGCCGCCCATGGAGCCGTAGCAGAGCACCCGGCCGTCGTCGAAGGCGGCGAGCGCCGGGTTCAGCGTATGGAACGGCTTGCGGCCGGGCTCGAGCGGGTTGCGGGCCGCGGCGTCCAGGGAGAAGGAGCTGCCCCGGTTCTGCCAGTGGATGCCCGTCCCCGGCAGGACGCAGCCCGAGCCCCATTCCCAGTAGATCGACTGGATGAAGGACACCGCGAGGCCGTCCTTGTCGATGGCCCCCATCCAGACCGTGTCGCCGGCGGCGGGCGGGATGGGAAAGGGCGCCGCGCGGCGCAGGTCGATCGCCGCCGCCTCCCGCTCGAAAAGCGCCGGGGAAAGGAGCGCCTGCGGGTCGACGGTCGACCGGGCGGGGTCGGTGACGACCCGGTCGCGGATGGCAAAGGCGCGCTTCGTCGCCTCGATCAGCCCGTGATGGTGTTCGACGGTCTCGGGCCGCGCCACCCGCAGCCGCTCGAAGATGCCGAGGAGGAGGAGCGAGGCGAGCCCCTGCGTCGGCGGCGGGAGGTTGTAGAGGGTCAGGCGCGGCAGCCGGGCCGCGAGGGGCTCGACGGCCCGGGCCCGGAACCGTTCGAGGTCGGCCCGGGTCACCGGGCTGCCGATGCGCTCGAGGTCGGCGGCGATCTCGCGCCCGACGTCGCCCCGGTAGAAGTCGTCGAGCCCCGCGTGGGCGAGCTGCTCCAGGGTGGCGGCCAGCGCCGGCGCCCGGCGCAGGCTGCCGGCCGAGGCCGGCTTGCCGTCCACCAGGAAGGTTTGGGCGAAGCCGGGGGCCTTCTTGAGGGCCGCGAATTCCTTCGGCTCCTCCCGCGGCTCCGAACCGGCGACGGGGTACCCCTCCCGGGCGTGGCGGATCGCGTCGGCGAGGACGACGTCGAGGGGCAGGCTCCCGCCCCGGGCCCGCGACAGCTCCAGGGCCGCGGCCCAGCCGCCGACGGTCCCGGCCACCGTCAGCGCCGCGTCGGGACCCCGGGCCGGGATCGTCTCGTATCCCTTGTCGCGATAGCGGCGGATGGTGGCGAGACTGCCGGCCGGCCCGCAGGCCTCGATGGCCCGCACCCTGCCGCCCGGCTCGCGCACGAGCCAGAAGGCGTCGCCGCCGATGCCGTTCATGTGCGGATAGACGACGGCGATGGTCGCGGCCATCGCCACCATGGCCTCGACGGCGTCGCCGCCCTCGGCGAGGACGGCGCGGCCGCTCTGTGCGGCGAGGCTGTGGGGCGCGGCGACGGCGGCGCTCGCGAAGACGGGAGTCTCGGGCATGGCCCGACCGTAGCGCATGCGCGGCTCACGCCCAACCGCGCGTCCTTGCGCCCCACCCTTCCGGTGCGGTACTGGCCTTCCCCACGCGCCGCCCCTCCCCCACATGGCGGGCACGCGAGCGGAGACGGACTTGGCCGGCACGAAGCCCCTCAACTGGCAGAACCTCGTCACCAACGTGAGCGTGCTCGTCCTCATTGGGACCGAGGTGTTCGGGGTGGCGCTCGCCGCGGGCTGGGCCATCGCCGGCATCTTCGAGCTCGGCGAGACCGTGCGCTGGGTGCTGATGGGGCTGTTCAGCCTGGCCGGCGGCTATGCCATGCTCGCCCTGTGGCGGCGCTCGACCACGATCGAGCCTATCCGCTGACCGGGCAGGCCCGCAGGACGACCGGATCGGCCTCGGCCGGCACGTAGCTCCCCATCGGCCGGCAGGTGCCGGCGATGCACACCGACCAGTCGGCGGTCGCGCCGGAGCGACGCAGCACCACCTCCTGCAGGACCGGCAGGTCGGGGCGCCAGGCCCAGGCGCCGTCGGCGAAGCGCGCCTGCGGCGGCGGGTCCATGCCGGCGCCCGAGCCGCGGACCCGGCTCTCGACGAGGCTCAGGCCCTCCCCTTCCCGCCGCCAATCCTCCTCCCACAGGATCTTCTCGACGGAATGGAGCCAGGTCAGCGTGAGCGCCTGCGTCATCAACGGCACCGCGAGGGCGCCGGCGACGAGGCAGAGCGTCATGTCGGGGCGGGCTTGCGCCGGGCCCAGGTCCGCCACAGGTGCGGGCCGATGGCGAGGGCGGCGAGCGCGAAGCCGATCTCGTCGGTGATCGGCAGGGCGACGACGAGCGTCAGCGCGGCGGCGGTCGCGATGACCCGCTCCCACCAGAACAGCGGCCCCCGCAGGTAGCCGACCGAGGCGGCGCCCCACAGGGTGACCGCGAGGGCCGCCTTGAACACCATGTAGACGACGTCGGCCCAGTACCAGAACCCGGTGAGGCCGGCGACCGGCTGCATCATCAGGGCCGGGTCGTAGACCGCCATGTACGGGATGACGAAGCCCGGGATGGCGATGCGCAGCGCCTGGAAGCTGATCCGGAAGCCGGATTCCTTCGCGATCGGCGCGGCGGCGAAACAGGCGAGCGCCACCGGCGGCGTCAGATCCGCCATGATCCCGAAGTAGAACACGAACATGTGCGAGACGATCAGCGGCACGTCGAGGGTCAAAAGCGCCGGCGCCGCGAGGGAGGAGGTGATGATGTAGTTCGGGATGGTCGGGATGCCCATGCCGAGGAGCAGACTCACGAACATCGTCAGGATGAGCGACAGGATCAGCGAATCTTTGCCGATCGAGACCACCCAGTTGCCGAACACGGTGCCGATGCCGGTCAGCGTCATGGTGCCGATGACGATGCCGACGACGGCGCAGGCGAGGCCGACCGGCAGGGCCTGCCGGGCGCCGTCGGCGAGCGCCGCCCGGCATTCGAGCAGCGTGTCCTTGCCGCCGCGGACGAACAGGTTGAGCAGGACGAGGGCGGCGACCAGGAACAGGATCAGCGTGACCCCGAGCCACAGGATCGAGGCGGCGATCAGGCCGAGGCCGACCCAGAACACGAGGCGCACCGTCTCGTGCACGAGGCCGAGGGCGATGGCGCCGCCGAGGATCAGCACCACGGTGAGCGCGAGGCCGATCGAGCCGGCGAAGAGCGGCGTGTAGCCGGAGAACAGGAGGTAGACGAGGGCGGCGAGGGGCAGGACGAGGTGCCACTTCTCCCGCAGCGCCTTCATCGCGCTCGGCAGTTCGGACGCCGGCAGCCCGACGAGGCCGCGCCGGCCCGCCTCGAGATGCACGGCCAGGAAGGCGGAGGAATAGTAGAGGATCGCCGGGATCACCGCGGCCTTGACGATCTCCACGTACGGCACGTTGATCGTCTCGGCCATGATGAAGGCGACGGCGCCCATCACCGGCGGCATGATCTGGCCGCCCATGGAGGCGGTCGCCTCGACGCCGCCGGCGAAGGCGGGGCGGTAGCCGAAGCGCTTCATCAGCGGGATCGTGAACTGACCGGTCGAGACCACGTTGGCGACGCCGGACCCCGAGATCGTGCCCATCAGGGCGGAGGAGAACACGGAGACCTTGGCCGGCCCGCCGCGGGCGGCGCCGAACGCGCCCATCGCGACGTCCGTGAAGAGGCGGATCATCCCGGCCCGCTCCAAAAAGGAGCCGAACAGGATGAAGAGGAAGATGTAGGTCGCCGAGACCAGCGTCGGGACGGCGTAGAGCCCCTCGGTCCCGAAGGACATGTGCTCGATCACCTGTTCGAGGGAGTAGCCGCGGTGGTTGTAGGGCGCCGGCAGCACATGGCCGAACAGGCAATAGGCCAGGAACAGCCCGGACACGATCGGCAGGGCGGGGCCCATCACGCGCCACACGAGGTAGAACAGGAGGGCGATGGCGGTGACGCCGACGACGAGGTCCGGCTGGGTGACCTCGCCCGCCCGCATCACGAGGTCGTAGTAGAAGGCCCAGTGGTAGAGGCCGATGGCGAAGCCGACGACGCCCAGGCCCCAGCCGATGAGGTGCGTCGCCCGCGAGGCGGCCCGGTGGTTGGCGAGCATGGCGCCGGCGACGAGGCACAGGAAGCCGACGTGCACCGCCCGCACCACCTGGCTCGGCACGCCGCCGCCGAACCGGGCGATCAGCACGAAGGTGACGAGGAGGCAGCCGAGCGCCATCACCCCGTCGGTCACCGCGTGGCCGCGCGAGCGGCGCAGCAACAGCCACGCCGCCCAGGCGACGAAGGCTAGCGACAGCAGGTGGATGATGGTCACGCCCCCGACCGGCCGGTCGAGGGGGATGCCGAAGGCGGTGACGATCTGGAAGGCGGAGAAGGCGACGGCGATCCAGAACAGGAGACGCCCCGAGAAGCCGGTCCCGAAACTCTCGGGCAGGCCGACCTCGGGGTTCTGCAGGCCGGCCTGGTCGGCCGGGTCGTTGCGCTCCCGGACCGCAGCGTCCGCGCTCATGGGGTTCTCCGAAGAGGCCGGGGCATGGCCCCGGCCTCAGACGCTGCGGGGATCAGGACGCGGGCTTGGCGACCCCGCGCTCCTTGAAGTAGCGCTCCGCGCCCGGATGCATCGGCACCGGCATGCCCTGCATGGCGTCCTCGATCCGGATCGCCTTGGCGGCGCTGTGGGCGGCGGCGAGGTCGGGCAGGCTCTCGAAGATCGTCTTCGTGAGCTGGTAGACGAGGTCGTCCTTCAGGTCCGAGCGGGTGACGAGGTAGTTGACGATCGCCGCCGTCGCCACCGGCTGGGCCTGGCCCGTGTAGGTGTTGGCCGGGATCGTGCCCTTGATGTACGGCGCGCCGACCTTGTCGACCACCTCGCCCGGGATCTCGACCACCACGATGTCGACGGAGGTGGCGAGGTCGCGGATCGAGGCGACGCCGAGGCCCGCCGATTGCAGCGTCGCGTCGAGCTGTCGGTTCTTCATCAGCTCCACGGACTCGTTGAAGGGCAGGTACTCGATCTTACCGAGATCCTTGTAGGTGATGCCGGCGGCGTTGAGGATGGCGCGGGCGTTGAGCTCGGTGCCGGAGCGCGGCGCGCCGACCGACAGGCGCTTGCCCTTCAGGTCGGCGAGCGTCTTGATGCCCGATTCGCGCGAGGCGACGATCTGGACGTAGTTCGGGTAGATCGCCGTCATCCCCCGCAGCTTGTTGAGCTTCTGCTTGAAGCCAGCCTCCTCGTCGCCGGCCCAGCCGAGCGCCAGGCTGTCCCCGAGGGTGAAGGCCACCTCGCCCTTGCCGGCCTGGAGCAGGTTCAGGTTCTCGACCGAGGCCTTCGTCGCCTGGACGGTCGGGCGCACGTTCTGGACCTTCTCGGTGTAGATCTTCGAGAGCGCCACGCCGAGCGGGTAGTACACGCCGGCGGTGCCGCCGGTCAGGATGGTGACGAATTCCTGCGCCTTGGCCGGCACGGCGCCGACGCCGAGCGCGACCACGGCCGCGCCCAGCAGGCGCGAGAACGAACCTCTCATGGACCTTACTCCCTGGTTGTCGGCCGGCCCGCCGGGCCGTCCGTTGGCGCGCAGTTTCATCACTGGGGCGAATTTCTCAAGGGGGAAGCGGTTCCGCCCTTGTCAGGCCAAGATTGGCGGCACAAGAGGCGCACCTCCTTCTCCCCATCGGACCCCATGCTCGACCGACGCACGTTCCTGCGCAGCGCCGCCGCGACCGCGGCCGTCGCCGCCACCGGCTTCTCCCCCGCCGCCCTCGCGGCCGCCGGCCTGAAATACGAGGCCGCCGTCCCGTTCTCGTTCGAGGCGCTGAAGGCCCGGGCCCGCGACCTCGCCAAGGGGCCCTGGCAGCCGCCGGCGCCGCTCCAGCGGGAGGTGCTCGAGGCGATCGACTACGACGCCCACGGCAAGATCCGCTTCCGCACCGACCTGGCGCTTTGGGCGGACGGCCCGGGCGAATTCCCCGTGACGTTCTTCCATCTCGGCCGCTACTTCCAGACTCCCGTCTCGATGCACGTCGTCGCCGACGGGACGGCGCGGCGCATCGTCTACGACCCGGCCTATTTCGACATGCCGGCGGATTCCCCGGCCCACAAGCTCGCCTCGGGCACGGGCTTCGCCGGCTTCCGCTTCCAGGAGCCACGGGGCGGGCCCCTCGACTGGCGCCGGAACGACTGGGTCGCCTTCCTCGGCGCCTCGTATTTCCGCGCCATCGGCGAACTCTACCAGTACGGCCTCTCGGCCCGCGCCGTCGCGGTCGACACCGCCGTATTCGGCAAGGCGGAGGAATTCCCCGCATTCCGGGAGGTCTATTTCGAGACCCCGCAGGCCGGCGCCGACACGGTCACGGTCTGCGCCCTGCTCGAGGGGCCGAGCCTCGCCGGGGCCTGCCGCTTCCGCATGCGGCGGGGGCGGGACGTCGTCATGGACGTGGAGCAGGCGCTCTTCCTGCGCGCCGGCGTCGACCGGCTCGGGGTCGCGCCGCTCACCTCGATGTACTGGTATTCCGAGAAGGCGAAGCCGACCGCCGTCGACTGGCGCCCCGAGGTGCACGATTCGGACGGGCTCGCGCTCTGGACCGGCGCCGGCGAGCGCATCTGGCGGCCCCTCAACAACCCGCCGCGGACGATCGTGTCGTCCTTCGCCGACGAGCGCCCGCGCGGCTTCGGCCTGATGCAGCGCGACCGCGACTTCGACCACTACCTCGACGGGGTCTATTACGACCGCAGGCCCTCCCTGTGGGTCGAGCCGGAGGGCGACTGGGGCCGCGGCGCGGTCCAGCTCGTCGAGATCCCGACCGACGACGAGATCCACGACAACATCGTCGCCATGTGGGTTCCGGCCGAGCCGGCCCGGGCGGGCGCCGCCTACGACCTGCGCTTCCGCCTCCACTGGGTCGCGGACGAGCCGCACCCCTCCCCGCTCGCCCGCTGCGTGGCGACGCGCCTCGGCAACGGCGGCCAGGCCGGCACCGTGCGGCCGCAGGGCGTGCGCAAGTTCGTGGTCGAGTTCAAGGGCGAGCCGCTCACGCGCCTGCCGAAGGGCGTCCTGCCCGAGCCGGTGCTGACCGCGTCCCGCGGCACCTTTTCGAACGTGCGCGCCGAGGCGGTGCCGAACGACGTCCCCGGCCACTGGCGGGCGGAGTTCGACCTGACCGCCGCCGGGCCCGAGCCGGTGGAGATGCGCTGCTACCTGCGCCAGGGCGGATCGGTGCTGAGCGAGACCTGGCTGTACCAGTACCACCCGATGGCGTGACCGTTCGCCGAAGGAATCCGCAAGCGGCCCTGGAACTCCGGCGCGCAATGTTATATTGTAGCGTCATGGCCGTCCCCCACCGTCACCACGCGCTCGCCGCCGCGCCCCGCCCCTCGCTCCTGCGCCTCGGCGCGGCCGAGCGGCTCGCCGGCGTCGCCGTCGTGCTGGCCGTGATGTGGGCGCTCGTGCTCGCGGTGATCGCATGAGCGCGATCCGCTTCCACGACGTGACCCTCGGCTACGATCGGCGGCCGGCGGTCCACCACCTCGCCGGGGCCATCGATGCGGGCAGCCTCACGGCCGTCGTCGGCCCGAACGGGGCCGGCAAGTCGACCCTCCTCAAAGCGGTCGCCGGCGCGCTGACGCCGCTTTCGGGCCGCATCGAGCTGTCCGCCGGGCGGCGCACCCGCGTCGCCTACCTGCCCCAGGCAGCCGAGCTCGACCGTTCGTTCCCGCTCTCCGTCTACGACCTCGTCGCCATGGGCCTGTGGTCGCGGGCCGGGCTGTTCGGCGGCATCGGCCGCGCCGAGCGGGCCCAGGTCGAGGAGGCGCTCGCCGCCGTCGGCCTCGCCGGGTTCGAGCGGCGGCCGATCGGGACCCTGTCGGGCGGGCAGATGCAGCGGGCGCTGTTCGCCCGCCTGCTCCTGCAGGACGCCTCCGTGATCCTGCTCGATGAGCCCTTCACGGCGATCGACGCCAAGACCAGCGCCGACCTCCTCGACCTCGTGCGCCGCTGGCACAGCGAGGCCCGCACGGTGGTCGCCGTCCTGCACGACCTCGACCTCGTCCGCCGGGTCTTCCCGCAGACGCTCCTGATCGGGCGCGAGCCGATCGCCTGGGGCGACACCGGGCCGGTGCTGAGCGCGGAGAACCTGTTGCGCGCCCGGCACATGGTCGAGGCGCACGATCCCCACGCCGCCGCCTGCGCCCGCGCCGCCTGAGCGCCGACCGAGCCGATGCTCTACGATGCGCTGATCGCGCCGTTCGCCGAGTTCGACTTCATGCGCCGGGCGCTGGTCGGGGTGCTGGCGATCGCGCTGGCCGGCGGGCCGGTCGGCGTCTTCCTCATGCTGCGGCGGATGAGCCTGACCGGGGATGCGATGGCGCACGGCATCCTGCCCGGCGCCGCCGTCGCCTACCTCGTGGCCGGGCTGTCGCTGCCGGCCATGACCGTCGGCGGCCTGATCGCCGGCGTGACGGTGGCGATGCTCGCGGGGCTCGTCGCCCGCGCGACCGCGCTGAAGGAGGACGCCTCCCTCGCCGCCTTCTACCTCCTCTCCCTGGCGCTCGGCGTGACCATCGTCTCCATGCGCGGCTCGAGCGTCGACCTCTTTCACGTCCTGTTCGGCACCGTGCTGGCGGTCGGGCTGATGATGCTGCCCGCGGCCGCGTCGCGCTTCTGGAGCGCGGACATCTCGTCGATGATCGCGATCGCCGTCGCCATCGGCGCCGGAAGCGGCGTCGTCGGCCTGCTCCTCTCCTACCACGCCGAGCTGCCGGCCGGCCCCGCCATCGTGCTCAGCGCCGGGGCGGCCTACCTCCTGTCCCTCGCAGGCGGCCGCGAGGGCGGCCTTTTTTGGCTCGCCCTGCCCCGCCGCCACCTCGAAGCCTGACCCATCCGCCGAAGGAGCCGCACCATGCGAAGCATCTGTAACGTTATAGCGTTGCTTGGAACGCTCCTGGCAGGCGCGGTGCCGGCCGCGGCGCAGGACAAGGTCCCGGTGGTGGCGAGCTTTTCCATCCTCGCCGACCTGGTGCGCCAGGTGGGCGGCGAGCGGGTCACTGTTACGACCCTCGTCGGCCCGGACGCCGACGCCCACGTCTACCAGCCGACGCCGGGCGATTCCCGCCGGATCGCCGAGGCGCGGCTCGTGGTGATGAACGGCCTTGCCTTCGAGGGCTGGATGACCCGCCTCGTGCGCTCCTCCGGCACGAAGGCGCCCGTGGTCGAGGCCGCGAAGGGCGTCCGGGCGATCGAGGCAAAGGGCCACGGTCACGGCCACGGCCACAGCCACGACGTGGATCCGCACGCCTGGCACGACGTCGCCAACGTCAAGATCTACGTCCGCAACATCCGCGACGCCCTCGCCTCCGCCGATCCCGCCGGCAAGGAGGAGTATGCGCAGAACGCGCAAACCTATCTCGCCCGGCTCGACGCCCTCGACGGGGAGATCCGCGCCACGGTGGAGCGAATCCCGGCGAGCCGGCGCCGGGTCATCACCTCGCACGATTCCTTCGCCTATTTCGCCCGCGCCTACGGCCTGCGCTTCGTCGCCCCGCGGGGCGTGTCGACGGACGCGGAGGCGTCGGCGCAGGACGTCGCCCGCATCATCCGCCAGATCCGCCAGGAGAAGATCGAGGCGGTGTTCCTCGAGAACGTGGCCGACCCCCGCCTGATGGAGCGCATCGCCAAGGAGAGCGGGGCCCGGATCGGCGGACGGCTCTACTCCGACGCCCTGTCCGGCCCGGACGGGCCCGCGCCCACTTACATCGACCTGATGCGCCACAATATAAGGGCTTTCGGCGAGGCCCTGTCCTCTTGAGACGGCCTGCGGAGCCCAGCATGCAAGACAAGATCCCCGTGACGGTGCTGACCGGCTATCTCGGCGCCGGCAAGACGACCCTCCTCAACCGCATCCTCACAGAGCCGCACGGCAAGCGCTACGCCGTCATCGTCAACGAGTTCGGCGAGGTCGGCATCGACAACGACCTCGTCGTCGGAGCGGACGAGGAGGTGTTCGAGATGAACAACGGGTGCATCTGCTGCACCGTCCGCGGCGACCTCATCCGCATCCTCGACGGCCTGATGAAGCGCAAGGGCAGGTTCGACGCCATCATCGTCGAGACGACCGGCCTCGCCGATCCCGCGCCGGTGGCGCAGACCTTCTTCATGGACCAGGACGTCGCCGACATGGCGAAGCTCGACGCGGTCGTCACCGTCGCCGACGCCAAGTGGCTGTCCGAGCGGCTGAAGGACGCGCCGGAGGCGAAGAACCAGATCGCCTTTGCGGACGTGATCCTCCTCAACAAGACCGACCTCGTCGGCGAGGCGGATCTCGCGCGGGTCGAGGGCCAGATCCGGGGCCTCAACCCCTATGCCCGGGTCCACCGCACCCAGAAATGCCAGGTGCCGATCGGGGAGGTGCTCGACCGCAACGCCTTCGACCTCGAGCGCATCATCGAGATCGAGCCGGACTTCCTCGAGGAAGGCCACCACCATCACCACGACGAGGAGATGCAGTCGGTGGCGATCCACCATCCGGGCGAGGTCGACCCCGAAAAGTTCCTGCCGTGGCTGAACGAACTGACCCAGCGCCAGGGGCCGGACATCCTGCGCTGCAAGGGCATCGTCGCCTTCCCGGACGAGCCCAAGCGGTTCGTGTTCCAGGGCGTGCACATGATCCTCGACGGGGACGTGCAGCGGGAATGGCGGCCGGACGAGGCGCGGGATTCCAAGGTGGTGTTCATCGGCCGCAACCTCGACGAGGCGGCGATCCGGGAGGGGTTTTTGAGCTGCCGGGCCTGAGGCGCTAACAAGCCCCGATGCCCGAGTCCCCTTCCCTCACCGCGCAGGTCGCCTCCCTCGACGCGGGCGCCCACGTCACCGCCGCCGCCTTCCTCGGCGACACCGTCGCTTTCGCGCTGGGCGACGGGGCGGTGCTGCTCGCCAAGGACGGCGGGACCCACCGGGTCGCCGCACATCCGGACGGGGCGGTGCTGGTCGCGGCGGCGGACGGCAAGCGCCTCGTCACCGGCGGCGACGACGGCCGCATCGCCGTCACCGGCCCGGACGGGTCGACCAAGACCTTCGTCGAGGCGAAGGGCTGGATCGACGCCCTCGCCCTGCATCCGGGCGGCGGCATCGCCTGGAGCGTCGGCCGCGCCGTCACCGCCCGCGACGAGAAGGGCCGCGACAAGACCTTTTCGTCCCCGTCCACCGCCCGCGGTCTCGCCTTCGCGCCGAAGGGCTACCGGCTCGCCATCGCCCACTACAACGGTGCCACCCTGTGGTTCCCGAACCTCCAGGGCGAGCCCGAGATGCTGCAGTGGAAGGGCTCGCATCTCGACGTGACCTGGTCGCCGGACGGGCGCTTCGTCGTCACCTCGATGCAGGAGAACGCGCTGCACGGCTGGCGGCTGCAGCCGGACAAGGGCCACATGCGCATGTCCGGCTACCCGGGCAAGACGCGCTCCCTCGCCTGGTCGCACGACGGGCACTGGCTCGCCACCTCGGGGGCGGAGGCGGCGATCATCTGGCCCTTCGATTCGAAGGAGGGCCCGACCGGCAAGGCGCCGCGGGAATGCGGGGTGCGGCCGGCGAAGGTCTCCCGGGTCGCCTTCCACCCGAAGGGCTACGTCCTCGCCGTCGGCTACGAGGACGGCTGCGTGCTGCTGATCCGCCTCCTCGACGGCGCCGAGCTTCTGGTGCGCGCGCCCTCCCCGGCGAGCGGGGTCACCGCGCTCGCCTGGGACCGCACCGGCGCCCGCCTCGCCTTCGGCTGCGCGGACGGCGCCGCCGGGCTCCTCGACCTGCCGGGCTGATGCGCGGCGCGTTCCGCCGGCTCCTCGGCCTGCCCGAGCCCGACCGGGCGGCGCT
>DATLFZ010000318.1:0-5702 GCA_035540795.1 Beijerinckiaceae bacterium
ATCTCGGCCCGGGTCATCAGCCGCCAGTTGGTGCCGACCGGCATGCCGCGGGCCGCCACGGCGAGAAGGCGCGGCGCGTCGATCGCGTCGCCGGTCGTGGCCAGCGCCGGCAGGCCGGACAGCGTGATCCTCGCCTCGATATCCTCGTCGCAGACGAGGTAGACGACGATCGCGAACTCGATCCCGTCCGGAGCGACGATCGTGCTCGTTCCACCGCCGGCCGGCGAGCACGCGGGGTCCGGGGCGAGCCGCGTCCGCAGCCCCACCTGCTCGGATGTGGCGTTGAACTTCCGGACGACGGCGGCGTCGAGGTCGATGCCCTCGGCCATGGCGATGAGGTCCGCGCAGATCACCACGTCGGCGAGCTCGTCCGCGAGCTGGTCGACGGTCGCCCGCGAGCCGCGGATGCCGAGGCGTTCGCGCTCGAGCTTCTTGGCGATGTTGCAGGCTTCGCCGCATTCGCCGGCGAGCTCGTTCGACCGGTAGGTGATGGACAACCGGCTGCCGGGGTCCCATTCCTTTTGCCGGGCCGCATTCGCCTCCCGCAGCGTCCGCGCGATCACGATGTCGTCGCTCATTCCGCCGCCTCCGGATAGGCAGCGCCCTCGGCCTCGGCCTCGCCCCGATCGCGCTTCGCGAGGCCGGCCGCCGCGGCCTCGCGCCAGAGGGACGGATCGCCCGCCTCGGCCGAGGCCTCCGCCCCCATGAGGTCGAACAGGCTCGGCATCGCCTTGTCCCGCGCCGCGGCCTCGACATAAGCGACCCCGTCCAGGAAGTAGCGCGGGTTGAGCTCGACCCCGACGCCCTTGCGGCCGAGGCGGACCGCCCGGTAGGGCACCGTCATCAGGCCGCCGAAGGGGTCGAACACCGTCTCCCCGGCCATGGAGAACTGCACGATCGCCCGGTCGACGATGTCGAACTGCAGCGGGCACAGGTGCATCTCGCGGCCCTGCGCCGCCTGCGACCCGTTGAGCGTCAGCATGCGGGCGACGTCCGACCACACGTCCGGGTGCCGGGAGTGGGGCGGCAGCAGCATGAAGGTCGGCGGCAGCCGCCCGACCGCCTCGAGCGCCTCGCCGACGCGCACGTGGTGTTCGAAATCGTAGACCGCGTCGAGGTCGTAGGCCTTCCAGACCTTGTAGATCACGTCGGGGGCGAGGCCGACGAGCTCCTCCGGCTTCAGCTGCCGGTTCCCCGACGACTTGGCGTAGCCGTGCGCGTCGAGCTGCCAGCGCGCCCGGGAGTAGCCCTGGCCCTCGCCCTCGTCGCGCCAGCCCTCCGGCCCGTGGACGCGCTTGGCCTTGACCACCGGCACGTCGGCGTAGCCGTCGCTGCGGTCGGAGGGAGGCTTGCGGAACAGGAGCAGGTATTCCGGCGTGCCGCAGCCCATGCGCGACCCGTCCTTGCACTGCTCGCTCCAGCCGAGCCGATAGGTCTGGTTGTTCTCCCGCACCACGTCGGTGGTGATGGTCTTGCGCCCGAGGAAGGCGAAGCCGTGCCGGCGGAAATGCGCCACGCAGTCGTCGGAGAACGGCGACAGGGTCTGGAAGCCGAGGCCGGTGAGGCCGCCCGGCACGATCCGGTCCTTGACGTGGATCGCCGCGACCCGGCCCGGCCGCAGCACCCGCAGCAGCTGCGGGGTGAGAAAGTCCATCTGCGCCCAGAAATGGGCGTCGTCGTCGGTGTGGCCGAAGTCGTTGTAGGACGGGGTGTACTCGTACTGCGTCGAGAACGGGATCGAGGAGACGATCAGGTCGACGCTGTCCGCCTCCATCCGCGCCGTCTCCTCGACGCAGTCCGCGTTGACCAGGCGGTGGTTTTCGCCTTCGACCTCGACCCGCTCGACCCCGATCGAGCGCGCGAGCAGCTGCCCCATGGCCGCGTCGGTCAGGCCGTACTCCCGGATGATCCCCGTCATGATGCGCACCAGCTCCTCGTGCCGCCGCCACTTCGCCTCGAGCGCACGGCGGGTGTCCCGCTCGGCCTCGGTGTGGATCAGGTCGAGCCGCACCACCGGGCTCGGCTGGCCGAACCGCAGCAATCTGTGAACGGCCTGGATGAAGTCGTTGAACTTGAAGCCGATCCCGAGAAACACGTGCCAGGCGCAGTGGCGCTGCAGGTTGGTCCCCGAGCCGAGCATCACCGGCTTGGCGGCGAGCTCGGCGACCTCCCCGTCGGCGAAGGCGGCGATGGCCCGCTCCCGCTCATCGAGGTCCTGCGCCCCGTACACCGCGACCGCGTTCGGCACCGCCGCCTCGATCGCGCGCCGCTCCGCCTCGAGGTCGTGCCACAGGATGCGGTGCGCGCCGGGATCCTCGGCCCGCAGCTCCATCATCTTCGCCACCCGCGCGCCGAGGCTGTCGCGCTTCTCCCGGGCCGCGTCCTGGACCCCGAGGGCGGCGTTCTTGAACAGCCGCCCCTGGCCGTCCCGCTCGGCGCCGGCGGCCGCGTGGTCGGAGGCGATCTCGTGCCAGCGCACGTCGAGGCCGGGGAGGTCGTAGCCCTCGTCCGAGAAGGTCGGGTCGAGGTCGCTCGGCTTCTGGACGAACAGGCCCCAGCTCGCGACCCACAGCCAGAACTCCCGCTCCTTGTGCGGGTGCAGGGTGAGCCGGTCGGCGTGCTCGCTGTCGCGCCGGAAGAACCGGGTCTTGGCCTGGCCGACGTCCATCACGCCGAGGAAGGCGGAATAGGCCAACAGCTCGATGTACTCGTTGGGGGAGGGAGTCGCCGTCGCCACGAACCGGTAGGGCACCTGGTCGAACAGGCGCATGAACTCGCGGAAGGTCTTGGTGCCGCCGAAGCCGCGCAGGCAGGCCGCCTCGTCGAGCGACGCGCCGGCGAACAGGCCGACGTCGATCTTGCCCTCGCGCACGCTCTCGTAGTTCGTGAGATAGACACCGGCCTGCCCGACCTCGGCCGAGGTCCGCACGAAGCGCAGGTCGACCGCGTGCTCGCCGGAGAAGCGCAGGCGCACCTCCCGGAAGAATTCCTGGCGCACGCCGAGCGGGATGACGATGAGCGTCGGGCGCCCGGTGCGGGCGGCGACGAGGCGCATCGCCTCGATCTGCGTCGCGGTCTTGTGCAGGCCGAACGAGGCGAACCAGGCGCGCCGCCCGCCGGACAGACCCCATTGCACCATCAGCCGCGTGTGCGGCTTCAGCGCCGGGTTGACGACGTCGAGGGGCACGTCGAACCCGGCCCGGGGCGCGACGCTCGCCTTGGCCGCGAGGAAGGCGCGGTAGCTCACGCGCGCCTCCCGGCGAGCGCGATTGCGGCGGCCCGGGCAGCCCCGTGGCGGGCCCGCAGCCGGTCGAAGCGCTCGACCGCGTCCGCCTCGACGAGGGCCCGGGCCGTAGCGGCGCAGAGGAGCACCGCGAGGCGCTGATAGTCCGGGATGCGCGCCGGCGGGCACCACGGGTGCCGGGCGGCCCGCGCCGCCGCGAGCCGTGCGACCCGCTCCGCCGCCGCCTCGTCGATCCGCGCCTGGCGCAGGGCGAGCTCGACGCTCGATTCGCTCGCCTTGAACGCGGTCGCGATCGCGTCCCGGGGCAGCCCGGCCCGGGCCATCCAGGCGGCGAGCCCCGGCTCGACCTTGCGTCGGCCGCGCCGGGTGGGGGGCGGCGCCCGAGAGGGCGCGACCGAGGAGCCTGCGCAGGCTGCCCCGTCGCCCGACGGCAGCACGATCGCCGGGACGGTCCGCGGCGCGTCAAGGCCCTCCGGCCGGCGGAGCCGGCGGCCGCCTTCGGCGGCCGGCCTTGACCCGCCGCGGCCGTCCGGCACGATGGCTGCCATGGGCGCAGGGGCCGGTGTGGGCGTCGGGAGAGGGGCGGGGACCGCGTCCATCACGCCCCCTCCGCCGGCGCCGGCCGGTGGTCCACGAGCGGCGCGTCCGCGAGCGCCCGCACCGCGGCCTCGTGCGGCACCAGCGCCATCATCAGCGCGTGCGCGGCGGCGATGACCTGCGCCGTGCGCCGCACCTCCGCGATGGTCTGCGCCTTGACCCGGTCGGGCCGGTGCGCCTGCTCGTGCTCGAGCGCCTCGAGTCCGATCGCCTCCCGGTTGGCCGCGAGGTAGAGCTCGGTCGCGATCTCGCCGAAGGTCGGGTCCGGCAACGGGTCCGTCGCCGGGTGCTGCGCCGCCCTCGCGGCGATGAGGGCCCGGCGCGCCGTCGCCGCCCGCGGCGAATGGCCGAGGACGCGGCGCGCCGCCTCCGAAAAGTCGGTCACGAGAGCCTCCAGAGGGTGTTGAAGTCCATGCCGTCCGGCGCGAAGGCCGCCCGGATCGTCAGCCCCGGCCGGGCGAAGCGCCGCGCCGCGCGCACGAGCGCCGTCTCGGTCAAGAACCGGTCGGAATCGCCGTCGCCGAGGAGGAAGAGCTCGCCGACGGTCTCGGGGATCGGGATGGCGGCCGCGGCCGGGTCCGGGTCGGGTCCCGGCACCTTCCACGGCCGCTCCACCCCGTCCCGACCGGTGACGGTCTTGGTCGGGTGCGGCGCGCTCGCGAGCGCCTTGCCGCCCATGTTGGCCAGCGAGATCGAGGTCCAGAACGCCGTGTCGGAACAGTCCTCCCCGGCGGCGGCGAGGGCGGCCCACACGGACAGGACCGTCTCGATCCCCTCGCCGAGCACCAGGCGCCGCGGCGCCCGGTGCCGCACGAGCTCGATGCGGCCGCCGTTGAGCGAGCCGCGGGTCTTCTTGGCCGGCGCCAGCTCCCCGGTCTCGGGGTCGAGCACCCGGGCCTTGCCGTCCGGATCGGCGAGGGAAATCCAGGTGGCGTGCAGCCCGCAGAAGCGCCCGTCCGGGTCGGCGATGGCGGCAAGCATGGCCGGGCCGCGATGCAGGACCGGCCGCGCCCGCCCGCACCCGTTGTCCGCCGGCTCGCCCCACAAAATGTGGTCGGGGGCGAAGCGCAGATGCGCCCCGGGCGGCAGGGGCACGCCGCGCACGCCGAGATAGGCCTCGACCGGCGACCCCGCCGCTGCGTCCGCCTTCGACCAGGTGCCCCACAGGCGGGTGCGCTCGCGCTCGCGCCATTGCGCCGCCTTCGCCTCGGCCTCGGCCCGCTTGCGGGCGCGCGCCTCCTCGAGGGCGGCGAGCGCGGCGGGGGAGGGCATGTGCCCCTGGCCCCGGGGCGGCGCCGCGCCCGCGAGGCGCTCGCAGGCGGCCAGGAAGTCGCAGCCGGTCACCTTTTGCACGAGGCGGATCACGTCGCCGCCGCCGCAGGCCCGGCAGTTGAAGATCTGCTTGCGGGTGTTGAGGGCGAACCGGTCGGTGCCGCCGCATTCCGGGCAGGGGCCGACCCGCTCGATCCGCCCGCGCAGGCGAAGCCGGAACTCCGCCGCCACGTCCTCGATCCGCACGGACCTGGCCCGGGCGACCCACGCGTCGAAGGCCGGGTCGGGCAGGCCGTGGCGGACGGGGGCGGTCACCGCTCGCCCCCGCGCACCGTGATCCGGTTCCAGCAGCGCGCCAGCGGGCAGCCGCATTGCAGCCGCTGCTCGATCCCGCGCGGTCCGACCTTGGCGAGCCCCACGGGCCGCGCGCGGGTCGGGCGGTCGCAATAGGCGCAGTCGGCGGGGATGCCGGCGGCTTGCGTGGTCGGGGCCGGGGGCGGCGGCACGAGCGCCGCGACGGGCTCGCGCCGCGCCGCCGCCTCCGGGCTCCACGGCACCGCGGGCGCGATCGGCGCGACCGCCGGAGAGG
>DATLFZ010000319.1:0-11786 GCA_035540795.1 Beijerinckiaceae bacterium
GGAACCGACAAGTACGACAACGTGCGAATCGGCCTGAACGGCCGGCTCGACACCGTCCAGGCCGCGGTGCTCATCGAGAAGTTGAAGATCTTCCCCGAGGAGATCGTCGCCCGCGACCGCATCGCCCGCCGCTACGGCGAGCTTCTGGCGGACCTGACGATCGTGCCGGCGGTCCCGCCCGGCCTCACCTCGGTCTGGGCGCAGTACACGATCCGCCTGCCCGGCTACGACCGCACCGCCTTCCAGGCCGCGCTGGCCGCCGTCGGCGTGCCGACCGCGGTCCATTACCCGAAGCCCCTGCACCGCCAGCCGGTCTACGCCCGATTCCCCGCGGGGAGCCCGCTGCCGGTGTCGGAACGGCTCGCCGCCGAGGTCGTGAGCCTGCCGATGCATCCGTATCTCACGGACGAGATGCAGGACCGGGTCGTCGCCGCGGTCCGCGCCGCCCTGCGCGCCCAGCGCGCCATCGCCGCCGAGTGAGCCGGGCCGCCGCTAGGCGGCCCGGCCTCGGCAATCTCCGATCCACGAATCTCCGCGGACCCGCGCCGTCGAATCGGCTCGCGAGGCCCTCGATTTGCCGCGCCGCCGGCTCGGGCACGGGCCGCTGCCGCCCGCGACGCCTTGCGCCGTTAGGGTTGCGCTAACCATCGGGCGAACGGCGAGGCCGAATGCCCCCTGTCCGCCCTCTCGGGACCTCGCGAAATTCGGCCCGGACGCCGTTTGACCTGGGCTGTTGCACAAACGCGACAGACCGCGGGGCGGCGGTTCGGTATTCAAATGCGCGGACCACTCCCAAGATGGACCCCTGAACATGAGAAAAATCCTTCTTTCTTCCGTGGCGCTGTTCGGCTTCACCGCCGGCGCGCTGGCGGCGGACCTCCCGGTCCGCGCCGCTCCTCCGGTGTTCGCCGCGCCGGTCCCCGTCTTCACCTGGACGGGCTTCTACGTCGGCGTGAACGCGGGCTTCGCCTTCCACGGCGATCGCGACCGTGACAACTGGTGGGGCTGGGGCGCCGGCGACCAGGCTCTCTTCGGGCCTGCTCCGGGCGTCTGGACCAACATCACCTATGCCGGCGTCCCGGTCGTGGGCAACTGGTGGGACCGCGATCGTCGCAACGACGGCGGCTTCACCGGCGGCGCCCAGGTCGGCTTCAACTGGCAGATGACCCCGGGCGCCGGCCTGGTGATCGGCGTCGAGGCCGACATCAACTGGCTCGGTGGCGGTCGCGGCCGCAACAACGATTGGTGGGGCTGGGGCGGGTTCAACCCCGAGGTGACCGCTGCTCCGCTCGACCCGGCGGCGGCTCCCGGCTTCGGCCTGGTCGCTCCCGTCGCGGCCGGTCGCGGCAACGTCCACCTGTTCAACACCGGCAACAACTGGGGCAACGACGGACGCCGCAGCGACTGGTACGCCACCGTGCGCGCTCGTCTCGGCTGGGGCTTCGACCGGATGCTCGTCTATGCCACCGGCGGTCTCGCCTTCGCGGACGACGGCGGCCGTGACAACTGGGGCGGCTGGGGCTTCAATGCCGTTCCCGCGGCCGGCTTCTACGTGAGCCCGGCCGCGGCGGCTGCGGGCGCCCTCGTCACCCCGACCTGGGGCAACTGGGGCGGCCGTGACCGCAACAACGTGGGTTGGACCATCGGCGGCGGCGTCGAGTGGGCCTTCACCAACAACCTCACCCTCAAGCTCGAGGCGCTCTACGTCGACCTCGATGGCGGCAACCGCCGCGACAATTGGTGGGGCGGCGCCGGCGTCAACCAGATCGTCGGCGTGACCAACACCGGCGCTCCGGTCCGTTCGGGCGCGGTCTGGGGTTGGGGCGACAACCGCCGCGGCGGCGACGACTTCTTCGTCGTGCGCGCCGGCATCAACTTCAAGTTCGGCAGCTAAGTCGAGCTTGGACGAGACGGAGAGGCCCGGCGGCGACGCCGGGCCTTTTCCTTTTTCGGGAGCGCCGCCGGGCCGCTCCGGCTCGCGGCCGCCCGGCCGGGACATGCGCGGTGGCGAATCTCGATCCGATGCGGACGGCACTGGCGTTGGCGGCTCTCGCCGCCCTCTCGGCCCTTCTCTGCGCGGCTGCGATCGTCCTTTTGCGGCCTCTCCTCCAGCGCTACGCCCTCGCCCGCCCGAACGCGCGCTCGAGCCATCGGGCGCCGACGCCGCAGGGGGGCGGCATCGCCGTGCTCGGCGCGACCCTCGCCGTCGCCCTTCCCGCGATGCACCTCCTCGGCCGCCCCGATTCGCCCCTGGCGGCGGCGGCGATCGTCTGCGTCGGCGCGCTCGTGCTCGCGGGGCTCGGCGCCCTCGACGACATCCGTCCCCTGCCGGCGCTGCCGAAACTCGCGATCCAGGCCGCCGTCGCCATCGCCGTCGTCTTCCTGGCCGGCCCTGAGGGACGCATCCTGCCGGCACCGGTCCCGTTCTGGCTCGAGCGGGTGCTCGCCGTCGTCGGGCTTCTCTGGTTCGTCAACCTCGTCAACTTCATGGACGGGATCGACTGGATCACCGTGGCGGGCGTCGTCCCGACCCTCGCGTTCTTCGCCGTCCTCGCCGTGATCGTCGGGGCCCTTCCGCCCCACCTCGTCCTCGCCACGTGCCTGCTCGGCGCGCTTCTCGGCTTCGCGCCCTTCAACCGGCCGGTGGCCCGGCTCTTCCTGGGCGATGTCGGGTCGCTGCCGATCGGGCTTCTCGTCGGATGGCTGCTCCTCGGCCTCGCCGGAACCGGCGGCATCGCGGCCGCGGTGCTGCTTCCTCTCTACGCTGTCGCCGACGCGACCCTCACGCTGCTGCGGCGGATCGCGCGTCGCGAGCGGGTCTGGGAGGCGCACCGGACCCACTTCTACCAGCGGGCGACCGACAACGGATTTTCGGTTCGCGAGGTGAGCCTCGCGGTGTTCAAGCTCAACGTGATCCTCGCCGGGCTCGCCCTCGCTTCCCTCGAGGCGGAGGCGGCGGTCCAGCTCGCCCTCGTCGCCGCCGGCGCTTTCCTGGTCGCGCTACAGTTGCGGCGATTCGCGCGGCCGCGCTGAGGGCCGGTCAACCCGGGCCGGCGATCCGCCGATAGAGAGCCGCGACCGTCTCGCCGACGATGTCGTCCCGGTATTCCGCCGCGGCGATGCTCCGGCTCGCCGCGCCGTAGGCGTGTCGCAGCTCCGGGTCACCGGCGAGGCGCTGCACCGCGTCGGCGAGGGCGAGGGCGTCGCCCGGGGGCACCAGGAGCCCGTTCACGCCGGGCCTGACGATCTCGCGGGAGCCCGGCACGTCGCTCGCGACGAGCGGCCGGCCGCAGGCGGCCGCCTCGATCAGCGAGCGCGGCAGGCCCTCGCCGCCGCGGGAGGGGGCCACCGCAACGTGGCAGGTGCGCCAGATCTCGCGCACGTCCGGGCAGAAGCCCGCCCAGCGGATTCCCGGCTCGGCCGCCCAGCGCCGCAGGGTCTCTTCCCGGATCGCGCGCGGATTGTCCGGATCGGAGCGGCCGACGAGCCAGAGCTCGCAGGGGACGCCGCGCCGGTCGAGCTCGCGCTTGGCCTCGACGGCGATGTCCGGGCCCTTCTGCCAGAGCATCCGCCCGACGAGGGCGACCCGGAGGGGCGTGTCGGTCGGCGCGGGGAGAGCCGAAAAGTGGTCGGTGTCGACCCCCGCGCCGGGAACGATGGTGACCCGGGCCGGCACGGTCCAGCGGTGGCGCACGGCCATCGCCGCGTCGTCCGGGTTCTCGAACAGGAACGCGACCCGCCGATTGTTGAACAGGGGCGGCAGGGTGCGCCACAGGCCGGCGCGCAGGAGCCGGACGAGGGGGGAGGGGGCGACGAGGAGGTAGCCGAGACCGGTGATGGCGTTCACGATCGCGGGCACCCGCGCCATCCGCCCCGCGAGCGTACCGAGGATGGCGTAGCTCAGGGCCACGTTGTGCAGGACGACCGGGCGCTCGCGGGCGAGGATTGCGGCGACCCGGCGGACGGTCGCGAGCTTGCGCAGCGGGTTGAGGTCGTTGCGGGAGAAATCCAGCGTGACCACCCGGAAGCCGTGGCTCTCGATCTCCGCCCGGCGCTCGCCCGGACGCGTCAGCACCACCACGTCGAACCCGTGATCGCGGGCGGCGCGGGCCATCGGCACGAAATGGGAGCAGAAGAACCAATCCTCGCCGATGAAATAGACCACCGTCCCGCGCGAGGTCGCGCCGGTCCGCTCCGGCCCCTGTTGCTGCGCTCCGACCGTCGCCGAAGCAGCCTGCTCCCGCGCGGGCGGTCCCCCGAAAGTCCCGCTCATCCGGGCGTCGCCCGGAGGCCTCGACCCGACGGCGCTCTGTCCGCGGCGGCCGGGTCCTCGCGGTGCCCGAAGACGAAGGCGACGGCGATCAGCCCGAGGAGGCAGTACCACCAGGCCTGCCACGCCCCGTGGCTGACGAAGGCGACGGCGCAGGCCGCGAGCGCCGTCACCGACGCCGCGGGCAAGATCGAAGGGGGCAGGCGCTCGAGAGCGCGGAACAGGAGGCCGAGCAGGATCGCCGCGAGGGCGGCGCCGACCGCGCCGAGCTCGAACCAGATCTGCAGGGCCGCATTGTGCGGGTGCCCCCAGTTCAGCAGGCTGCGGTTCCACTCGCCGAGGCTGGCGGCGACCGGCGTCCCCGCGACGGCGTAGCCGGCCTCGACGCCGAACCCGAACCAGGGCCGCTCCCACAGGAGAAGGCTGTACTCGCGCCAGATCTCCGCGCGCAGGGTCATGGACCCGTAGCCGCCGATCTCGTGGATGCGGCGCGGCAGGAGGTCGTTCACGTAGGGTCCGACGAAGGGCGCGACGAGCACCGCCCCGATCGCCGCGACCGCGAAGGCGCGATGGGCTGCAAGGGGGCGGGCGAGGGCGAGAGGAGTCGCGAGCGCCGCGATCAGGAGCGCGAGCTTCGCCGAGGAGGAGAGGGAGACGAGGATCGCCGCGCCCGCGAGCGGCAGCAGCGCGGCGGCGAGGGGCTTCCGTCCGCCGCGCCACAGGAGCGTCAGCGCGAGCGGAAGCAGGAGGGCGATCGCGACGGCGGCGCGGTTGAGCCGATACCCCTCCGCGGCGAGGCCGGAGACGCCGTCGATGGCGCCCCGCGGTCCGACGCCCACCAGGACCAGCACGGACGCGACCGCGATCCCGCCTGCGAGCAGCATCCCGAAGGGGACCGGCCGTCCCGGCGCCGTCCGCCCGTGACCCGCGCTCTCGCGCGCGGCCGCGAACAGCACCGTCACCGCGACCGCGCCGCCGACCATGTGGAGCGCATGGGTCGCGCCCCGGCCCGGGACCGGGGTCCAGGCGATCGAGGCGACGAGCCACAGGAGGGCGACGCCGAGGACGAGGATCGGGCCCGAGGCCGCGGTCGCCCTCAGCCGGCCGACGAACCGCTCGCCCGCGCCCCCGGCGAAAACGGCGGCGAGGAGAAAGGCGAGGACGACCGCGAGGATCGCCGGCGGGGATTCGCGCGTGAGCGTCATCACGGCGGGAGTCGCCGCGACCGCGACGGCGGCCGCCCGCAAGGCCGCATCCTGCGTCGGCCCGATCCATCGCGCGGGAAGCGCCGGCACTCTCATTCGCAAACAGACCTCGCCTGGTCCGGGCCGGGCCGGACCCGCCCTCCATAGCGGGGGAGGGCGCCGCACGCCACCGCTCGGGCGCGCCGCTCTTCGCTGCGGCCGGACCGGTCCGCTTTCCCCGCCGCAGCGGACGGGCTATCGCTCTTGCCGCCGCGGGCTTGCGCCTGCGCCTTCCTTGCTGCATCAGGCGGCTTCGCCGCGAAGGTCCCGGAGTGACATCCGCTCGTTTTCTCTCGAAGCGCCGCGTCACGGTCTTCCTCATCCTCCTGCACGACTTCCTGATGTCGTGGGGGGCCGTGGCGGTGGCCCTGTTCCTGCGCGTCGGCTCGGACGACTACGCCGTGTTCTCCGACATCGCGGTGCTCTGGGGCGCGGTGTTCGCGGCGATCTCGGTCGTGGTCTATCGCCTGCTCGGCCTCACCAAGTCCCTGTGGCAATACGCGTCGATCCCGGATCTCCTGCGCATCGGCGGGGGCTCGGCGATCTCGATCCTCCTGTGGACGGCCCTCGTCTACCTGATCGCCGGGTTCGACGGCTTCCCCCGCTCCCTGCCGGTGATCCTCTGGCTGGTCGCCGTGATCATGCTGAGCGCCCTCAGGCTCGGCTATCGCCTCATGCGCGAGCGGCGGGAGGTGCGGCGGGGCCGCAGCGGCGTCGAGCGCCCGACGCTCGTCCTCGTGATCGGGGCGGGGGACGAGGCCGGGATGTTCATCCGGGCCGCAAGGGCGGTGCGCGGGCGCCTCGAGATCGTCGGCCTCATCGACCACAAGAACACCCGCCTCGACAGCCGCATCGCCGGCGTTCCGGTGCTCGGGGCGCTCGCCGACCTCGGCCGGGTGATCGACGGGCTCGACCGGCGCGGACGCAAGCCCGACGGGGTCGTCCTCAGCGTCTCCCCGGCGAGCCTCAGCGAGCGCCAGATCCAGGAATTGTCGCAGGCGAGCCTCGAACGGGGCGTCCGGCTGTTTCGCCAGCCGTCCCTCGGCGACCTGCTGGCCGGCAAGACCGAGCAGATGGCGCCGGTGCCCTTGCGCAGCCTGCTCGGGCGGGCCGAGCGCGACCCCCGCGCCCTCGACCTCGCCGAGCTCGCAACCGACCGGCGCGTCCTCGTGACCGGGGCGGGCGGGACCATCGGCACCGAGCTCGTCCGCCAGCTCGCGGCGCTGCGGCCCGCGGCCCTCGCCCTCGTCGAGCAGAGCGAGTTCAACCTCTACGAGATCGAGCGGCAGGTGCGTGACATGCTGCCCGCCGAGCGGGTGTTCGCGCGCCTGTGCGACGTCCGGCGCGCGGATGCCGTGGGCCGGCTGTTCGAGGAGTTCCGCCCGGAGCTCGTCATCCACGCCGCCGCCCTGAAGCACGTGCCCCTGATCGAGCTCAACCCGAGCGAGGGGGTGCTCACCAACGTGCTCGGCACCATGAACGTCGCCGAGGCGAGCTGCCGGGTCGACAGCCGCGCCCTCGTCCTGATCTCGACCGACAAGGCGGTGAACCCGACCAACGTGATGGGGGCGACGAAGCGGCTCGCCGAGGCCTATCTGCGCCAGTTCGACCTGCGCGCCGACCGGGGCTGCCGCACGCGATTCATCACGGTGCGGTTCGGCAACGTGATCGGCTCGTCCGGGTCGGTCATCCCGCTGTTCCAGAGCCAGCTCGAGCACGGCGGGCCGCTCACCGTCACCCATCCCGAGGTGACGCGGTACTTCATGACGGTCGGCGAGGCCGTGTCGCTGGTGCTGCGGTCGGCGGCCTACGGCCTGAAGCGCCCGGACGAGCGCGGGCGCATCTTCGTCCTCGACATGGGCGAGCCGGTCCGGATCATGGACCTCGCCCGGCAGATGATCGAGCATGCGGGGCTGCGCCCGGACGTCGACGTCAAGATCGACGTCGTCGGCCTGCGGCCCGGGGAGAAGCTGCACGAGGAGTTGTTCGACGAGCAGGAGGAGCGCGTGCCGACCGAGGACGCGAGCTTCCGCACCGCGATCCCGCGCTCCTTCGGCGGGCCGGAGCTGCGCCGGCAGATCGAGGAGCTGTGCCGGGCCGCCGAGAACGGCGCCGACGAGGAGGTCCGCACGATGCTCCAGCGCCTCGTCCCCGGCTTCCGCCGCCTCGCCGAACAGGAGCCCGAAGCACCGGCGGCGGAGGTCGCGGCGCAGCGGGGCGCCGCCTGAACCGGGTCAGTCGCGCGCCGCCCGGCCCTCGCCGCGCCCGAACCGGGCGAACACGCCGCTTTCCAGCACCGCCTGCGCCGCGACGCCGTGCCCCGCGCCGTTCCAATGGGCGTCGGTCGGGAACTCGAACCGCTGCGGCTGCCGCGCGAAGAACATCGGATCGAGATCGACCGCCTCGAATCCCGCCCGGCGGCTCTCTTCGAGGAAGTATCGGCGCATGCGCACGAAATAGCTGTCGAGCACGGCCGGGTCGGCGGTCGGATAGCGCAGCCCGTCGACCAGGAAGATCACCCTCTCCGGCTCCCATCCGGCGACCGCGACGAGATCGCGCAGGAAGGCGCGCACGCCCGCTTCCGAGGCGCGCAGGCGGACCGGGTCCGCCGCCGCCGCCGTGTTGCCCACGTAGGGGCTCGCCTGGGCCGGCGTCGCGAACGGCATGGCCAGGAACGCGCGCAGGGCGTTGTGGTGATGGAGGATTCCGAGGTTGAAGATCAGGTAGCGGGCGAGCGCGCTCCTGCGGGCGAGCTCGCGCAGGCGGCCGGGCTCGTAGTCGTAGCGCCGCAGCACCAGATCCCCGCCTTCCTCGACGTAGTGATGGAAGCCGGGCTGGGCGTTGTAGGCGGCGAGGCTCTCGTCGAAGTCGTTCCCGACCACCACGATGGCGAGCGCCTCGGCCTTCCAGGTCTCCCGCGCCCATTTGGCCCAGCTCACGTACTGGCTTAGGGGCGCTCCCGACGCGGCGAAGCTGTACACCCGGGCGTGCTCCCCTACCTGCGCGGCGAGGCGGCCCTGGATCGTCTCGGGGTAGGGCACCATGCCCGCCTCGACGAAGGAATCGCCGACGACCGCCAGGAGGGGCCGCGGGTCGCCCAAAGCGTAGTCCTGGTCGTTGACGAAGCCCGCGTTGTTGACCCGGATGCGGTTGACGATGGCGAAGTTCCACCCGCCCGACCAGACGAGATCCCGGTTCGGCGCGAACCGGAAGATCGGATTCTCCGCGTTCACCGGCTGCGCCGTCAGCCCCTCGTGGACCGGCAGGAAGCGCAACGGGATTTCGAGGAGCACGAGCCCCGCCACGAGGCCGAGCAGGACGGAGACGACGGCGTAGAGCTTGGTGCGCATGGGTGGCAGCGGCGCTACGCAACCCGCGCCCACGGGTCAAGGCGGGCCGCCGCGACCCGCACCAGGTCCGGGCCGGGGCCGCAGGTGCGACACGCGTGTGACGGCGTCGCGCCGCCGAGTGTGGCGCATCCGATACAGTTGAACCGACCGATGCCTGCTAGTTGTCCCGATCAATCGGGGCGACACGGAGAAGCACGGGTGGACGGGCGTAATCTTCCGGCCGAGGGCCTCGGCAAGAGCGAAGACGAGCGGACGAACGAACCGGTGCGGCGACCCGTCCCGTTCGACCCGCATTTCGGGCCTGCTTCCCCCTACCGCGGCCGCGGCGAGAACGACTTCGACGATCGCCTCTGGGACGCTCCGTCAGCCGAGGAAGCGGCCTGAGATCCGTTCGCGGCGTACCGGTTCTCAAGCGACGTTGGCGCGCAGCCATTCCGTGAACTGCGCTTCGTCCAGCTCCCCTGCCGCCAGGGCGCGCCAGGTCGCCACGACGGCCTCGTCCGAGGCCGCGAGCGTCAGCCCGTTCAAGGCGAGGAACAACTCGGTCACCACGGCGGAGACGCGCTTGTTGCCGTCGTTGAAGGGATGCTCGCGCGCGAGGGCGAAACCGTAGGCGGCGGCGAGCGCGACGAGGTCCCGCGTCTCGTACGCGTGCAGGTTCCGCGCTCGGGCAAGGGCCGCTTGCAACGATCCCATGTCTCGGACGCCCGGGAGCCCGCCGTGTTCCGCGAGTTGCTCGTCGTGGATCGCGAGCACGACGCTTTCCGCGACCCAGACCGGCGCGCTCACTTCGCGAGTTGACGGAGGGCGTTGCGCCGCTTGCGCATGATGGTTCGGGCCGCGTCCATCTGACCCTCGAATTCCGGATCGTAGGGCGTGATCCGGAATCCATCCGGGCTTTCGGTCAGGAACAGGGTGTCGCCTTCGTCCACCTTCAGCCTGCTCAGCGCCTCCTTGGAGAACACGGCGCCGACCGAATTGCCGACTTGCGAGAGCTTCAGCTTGATGACCATGGTCGCCGCTCCGTACTAACCCACGTGGTAACACCTAAGCATCGGCGCGCGCCCACGCAACACGCTTCCGCACCGCTCGGGGCTAAAGCGGCTGTATCCGATCTGGCGACGAAACCGACGCGAACGGGTCCTAGGGGCCGCGGATGCGCTTCCAGACGTCCGGGGGGTAGGGGAAGCGGCCGGCCGAGCCGTCGGCGAGGCCGAGGCGGATCGCGGTGCGGATCGCGCGGTCGAAGCGGCCGTCCCAGAGATAGACGGCGAGGCGCAGCGGCAGCGTGAACGCGAACCGGGCCTTCCACGCGACAGGCACGTGCGGCAACCGCAACAGGGCGAGCTGGTTGCGCAGGTAGGTGTAGATGCGCTCGGGCGGCTGGCGGACGACCCGCAGGCCGGCGGGAAGCACGTGCACGCCCGATCCGAGGCTGTGGGGCATGACGACCTCGTCGGCCACGAAGATCGACCAGCCGCGGCTCGCCGCCCGGTAGCACCACTCGATGTCGATCGCGTCGATGAAGAACGATTGCGGGAAGGGGCCGACGTCCCGAAACGCCTCGAGCGAGATCAGCGACCCCGACGAGTTCAGGAACTCGGCCGGCCGCGCGCCGAGCCGGGCCGGCGCCGTTCCGAGCCGCATCTTGTAGCGGCGCCCGCGCGCGTCGATCGGGGTCGGCCCGACAATCGCGAGCGGGGCGGCCTCCTGCCGCAGCCGGTCGGCAACGCGTTCGAGGTCCCGCACCATGCCGGGGCCCGGCGTGCTGTCCTGGTCGAGGAGGAGGGCCCAGTCCGCTCCCGCCGCCGCGGCGCGCCCGAGGATCGCGTTGTAGGCGGTGCCGAGGCCGATGTTTTGTTCCGGCTCCTCCCACAGGAGCGGCGTTCCCCCGGCGGCGCGCGCGAGATCGCGCTTCAGGTCGGACGAGAGGGGCGAATTGGCGACGACGACGAGCGCCAGCACGTCCCCGGCGACGGCGGCGACGAGCCGCTGCAGGGCGGCGGGATCGGGACGGAAGGTGACCACGCCGGCGAGGGTCCGGCGCGGTTCGGCACCGGTCGGGGCATACACTCGAAGGCCTCCAGCTCTCTCGTTCACCGCCATTCCGTTCAGCTCGGTTCTGTCGCTCGGCGCGCCTGGTGGTGGCATACCCGATCGCGCCCCCTGCCAAGGACGGGGTCGAACTCACAAAGACGGTTAGCCGAGCCGGTTCAGCAATTGGTACAGGGCAACGCGGGTATTGGTTCGCTCCGGTGTTCAGGCTTATCGCACACCCCGCACCGACACAAAACCGGCCTTCAGGCGCAAGCGGAAGGGGGCTGCCGGATCCGCGCTGCGCCGCGGCCTCAGAGAGGAAAGGGACGACGGAGGAAAGACACGCAAGGACGACAGGATGGGGCGCATCGTAGGCGAGCGCCGACCCCGCAATGCACTATAGTTCACCATCGGGGAGTTCCTCCATCACCTCGGACGTGAGCATTGCGCCAATTATCTCGCAAACTGCGGCAATAATCCCATTGAACCTGAATCTCCGCGAAACGACGATGAGGCGTGGGCGAGTTGTGCCTAGCTCCCCCTTTCCGGGCGCTGCTCAATCCAAAACTGCCCTGCCCGTAGAAAACAACCGTCCAGGAGCCAACATATCGGAAAGGATTGATTCGGCAGCCAACTTGTTGCCCGCGATGTTCCAATGCGAGTCGTTTACTTTGTAAAGTCTCTCCTCGCGTGCTCTATTGGAGAAGACCGGAAGCAGGTCCACGTGCTGAACTCCCAACTCGTCTAGGAATCGGGAGACGCGCCGGTTCAGTCCACCGAAATCATAATCTGATGGAGAATGGTGCGCGCTCCGAACAACCTTCTCCTGAAGCTCGCGGTCGACCTGCACCTCATCCGGGAGAAGGACCGCGTACATGCGCACAC
>DATLFZ010000320.1:0-12027 GCA_035540795.1 Beijerinckiaceae bacterium
CGCTTTCCGGGGTGATGGTTCCTGGCCGGGCATCCGCTCGTCCCCATCCGTCCGCTTGTCTTCCCCGCCTCCCGTGACCACGTGGTATGGTTAACGCCGCGCGGTCGGGGCGGCGCGGGGGAGGGGGCTGTCGCGGATGGCTCGGGTCGCGCTCGCCGTTCTGGCGGTCCTCGCCGCCACGCTCGCCCGCGCCGCCGATCGCCCGCCGTTCTGGAGCCTGCCGCCGGAAGAGCTGCGCGTGCTCGTCGCCTCCGGCCAGGTGCTCGCGACGCGCACCGCGACCGGCTTCTCCGACTATTATTGCCGCTGCCCGGTGGTTCTGCGGCCGCACGAGATCCCGGACGTCGTCAAGCGCGCCGTCATCGCCGTCGAGGACCGCAACTTCAACGACCACGGCGGCGTCGACTGGTTCGCCCTGCACCGGATCGTGACGAGCGGCTTTCGCCACGGCGCCAGCACCATCCCGATGCAGCTCGCCAAGAACCTCCTGTTCCACGACCTGCGGGCGGCCTCGACCGAGGCGAAGGCGCAGCGCAAGTACCTCGAGATCCAGGCGGCGCACGCGCTGTCCGCGGCGCTCGGCAAGGACGAGATGCTCGCCGCCTACCTGAACCAGGTCGAGTTCGGCGGGCGCGAGATCGTCGGCCTCTACCGCGCCGCCCGGCACTATTTCCGCAAGGAGCCGCGGGACCTCACGGTGTTCGAGGCGGCGGTGCTCGTCGGCATGCTCAAGGCGCCGAGCCGGCTCGACCCCCTCGATCCCGCCAAGCGCGAGGCCGCCTTCGAGCGCGCCCGGTTCGTGCTCGGCCGGATGGTCGAGCAGAAGGTCCTCAGCGAGGCCGAGCGCCGGCGCGCCGAGGCGGAGGGCGTGCGCCCCGGGGCGATGCCGCCGTTCCGCATCCAGGCGCAGGCCTTCGCGGAATGGGTGGTGCAGGGCGCCGCCCGGGACCTCGCCGCGCCGGGCGAGACGATCCGCTTCTTCGTCACCATCGAGCCGCGCTGGCAGCGCATCGCCGAGCTCGCCCTCACCGAACTCGCCGACAAGGGCGCCCTGCCGGAGGCCTACGAGGCGGCGGCGCTCGTCGCGAGCCCGGACGGGCGCGTGCGGGCGATGATCGGTTCCCGCGACTGGGCCCGCAACCAGTTCAACCAGGCCGTCAAGGCGAGCGTGCAGGCGGGCTCGACGGCGAAGCTGCCGCTGCTCGTCGCCGCCTGCGAGAAGGGCCGGGGGCCGGGAAGCCGCGTGCTCGACGAGCCCCTCGGCGCCTGGCCCGACAACGGCGCCGTCGGCTACCGGGGCCCGACCACGCTCGCGGAGGCGATCGCCTCGTCCCGCAACGCCGCCGCGGTCCGGCTCGCCCGCGACCTCGGGCCCGCGACGGTGGCGGCGACGAGCCGCCGGCTCGGCCTCGATCCGGGGCCGAAGCCCGATGCCGGGCTCGTGCTCGGGCCGTTCTCGACCAACCTGCTCGCGGTGACGGGGGCCTATGCGGCGGTCGCCAACCGGGGCCTGCGTGCCGCCCCGACCGGCGTCCTCGCGGTCGTCGACGGGCGCGGCGCCGTGCGGGACTCCTTCCTCGCGCGCGGTGCCGAGCGGGTGATGCCGGCGCGCTGCGTCGAGCCGGTCCACGCGGTCCTGCACGAGGTCGTGCGCAGCGGCACCGGCACGGCGGCGGCGCCCGGGCGCTGGAAGGCCTACGGCAAGACCGGCACGAGCACCGGCAACGCGGACGCCTGGTTCGTCGGCTGGAGCGAGGGCCGGGTCGTCGGGGTGTGGATGGGCCGCCCCCGGGGCGCCGAGGGGCCCGCCCTCGCCGGCAAGGACGCGCCGGCGCAGCTGTTCCGCCGGGTCGTGCAGGGCATCAACCACATGGAGGAGTACCGCGGCGCGACCGCCCGGGCCGGGCGGCCCCCGGTGCCGCTGCCTCCGCGTCGGCCCGCGACTCCCGTCGCGAAGAAGGCCCCGGACAAGACCGCCCCGGCGACGTCGGTCCACGCCAAGTCGCCGCCGCGCCCGGCCGTCCGACCCCGCACCCGCGAGGCCGTCCGGGCTCCCGGAAGCTGAACCGCGCCTTCCGCAAGAGCTCGAGCCGCGGTCCGGCAGAATTGCCGCAGCAGCGGTCCGCCGCTATGTTTGAGTCGGGGTGCGGGGGCGGCCCCGAACGTCTCCCGGAGACTTCATCGATGTCGTGGCTCGCATGGGCGGCGTCCGGTCCGTTGCCCGAGGCCGTCTATCAGATCTGCCGGGATCTCGCGGCGAGCGGGCTGTTCCAGCTCACCAATCTCGTCATCGGCGCCGCCTACGTCTCCATTCCGATCGTCATCCTCTTGTACCTGCGGCGGCGGCCCGACCTCAACCACCGGTGGGTGTTCTGGGCCTTCATCCTGTTCATCTTCGGCTGCGGCCTGACCCACTTCACCCACGTGATCGTTCTGTCGGACCCGTCCTGGTTCCCGCTGACCATGGTGGTGCACCTCTTTACGGCGGCGATCTCGGTCGCGACCGCGATCGCCCTGTGGCCGATGCTGCCGCATTTCGTGAAGATCCCGAGCCCGACCCAGTTCATGCGCCTGCTCGAGGAGCGCGACGTCGCCCTCGCCAATCTCACCGAGCACCGGGCCCGGCTCTACAGCGACAAGGATCTCCTGATGCGGGAGCTCAACCACCGCGTCCGCAACAATCTCCAGATCGTCGAGAGCGTGATGCGGCTGCAGCAGAAGGAGCTGAAGGACCTTGCCTCGCAGAAGGTGCTCGACGACGCGCTGAACCGGATCCGGGCCATCGCCCGGGTACACGAGAACATCTATGCGAGCGACGCCGCCCCGGTGCACACGGACACCGCCTCGTTCCTCGCCGGCATCTGCCGCGACCTCGCCGAGCAGTTCGGGGCGACCATCACCGTCGACATCGATCCGATGCAGGTGACCGTCGACGAGAGCGTGCCGATGGCCATGATCATCAACGAACTCGTCACGAACGCGGTCAAGTACGGCCGCTCCGCCGACGGCCGCGTCGAGGTCCACGTCTCCCTGAAGAAGGGGCCCGAGAACACCTGGCGCCTCACCGTGTTCGACCGCGGCCCGGGGCTCAACCCGGACATCGTGGCGGAGCCGCGCTCCTTCGGCATGCGGCTGATCAAGAACCTGTCGCGCCAGCTCGGCGGCGCCTTGCGGGTCGACTCGGGCGCGCAGGGCACGACCTTCTCGATCGAGGGCACCCGCTACGCCCATTGAGCGCCTTGCCGGGGCGGCCGCGCCTCCGTATGGCTCGGCCATGAACCTGCGCGTCGCCTCCCTCTACCGCTATCCCGTGAAGGGGCTCTCGCCCGAGCGGATCGGCCGGGCCCTCTTGCGCCAGGGCGCATACTTTCCCGGCGACCGGCTTTTCGCGATCGAGAACGGGCCGTCCGGCTTCGACCCGGCCGCGCCGCAGCACCAGCCCAAGGTCAAGTTCCTGATGCTGATGCGCGACGAGGCGCTCGCCCGGCTGCGCACCCGCTACGCGGACGAGACCGGCGCCCTCGTGGTCGAGGAGGGCGGGCGCGAGGTCCTGCGCGCCGATCTCGGCACCCCGGAGGGGCGGCTCGCCCTCGAAGCCTTCTTCCGCCGCTACGTCCCTGGCGCGCTGCGCGGCCCGCCCAAGGTGCTGCGCGCGCCGGAGGGGTTCCGCTTCACCGATTCCCGCAGCGGCTACGTGTCGATCATCAACCTCGCGAGCGTCGCGGCGCTGGAGGACATGGTCGGCGCTCCCGTCGATCCGCTGCGGTTCCGCGGCAACGTGCACGTCGAGGGGCTCGCCCCGTGGGCCGAGTTCGACCTCGTCGGCCGCACCCTCGAGACCGCGCAGGGGCTGCGCCTGAAGGTTACGAAGCGGATCGTGCGCTGCGCCGCGACCAACGTCGATCCCGGCACGGGCCTGCGCGACCTCGACATACCGGCGACGCTGATGCGCCGGCTCGGCCACGCCGATTGCGGCGTCTACGCCGAGGTGGCGAGCGGCGGCTCCCTTTCCGAAGGCGAGCGCCTCGGGGAGGCGGAAGCGGCGGCGCCGCGCCTGCCCTTCGCATGAAAAAAGGGAGGGCGAGGCCCTCCCTTTCGCGTTCCGGTCGCCCGCCTCACTCGGCCGGCGGCGTCTCCGCCTCGGGCACGAACTCCGCGCCCTCCGCACCCTCCGGCGCGCCCTCGTAGCGCCGCCGCCGGCGCCGCCGCGGGAAGCGGCCGTTCGCCTCGGGGGGCGCCTCGCCCTCGATGGCGGCGGGGATCCCGGTCTCGTCCTCGGGGATCTCGGCCGGCACCGGCGCGCGCACCGGATTGGTCAGGAAGGCGGGAAGGCCGTTCGGCTGCTCGCCCTCGTCCCGCCGGCGCTCGCGGCGCTCGAAGCGCTGCTCCGGCCGGCCCTCCTCGCGGCCCTCGGGCCGGAAGCCGCCCTCGCGGGGGCCGCCCTCGCGGGAGCCGCCTTCGCGGGGCCCGTCCTGGCGCTGGTCGCGGGGCTGGTCCTGGCGGAATTCCGGCCGCGGCCGGTCCGGGCGCTGGAAGCGCTCGCGGCGGTCGCCGCGGTCGAAACGCTCGCCCCGGTCGAACCGCTCGCCGCGCGGCTCGAACCGGTCGCCCCGGTCCTGCCGGTCGCGATCGAAGCGCTCGCCCCGATCGAAGCGGGGCTGGTTCTCGAAGCGCTCGTTCCGCTGGCCCTCGAAGGGCTGCGGCTGCGACCCGGGATCCCCGTCCTCGCCGGCGGGCTGGCCTTGCGGCCGCTCGCCATAGCCGAAGCCGGGACCCTCGTCGTCGCCCTCGTCGTCGTAGCCGCGCTGCATCCCGCCGAACTGCTCGCGGTACTGCTCCTGAGCCGCGGCGATGATGCGGTAATAGTGTTCCGCGTGCTGGAAGTAGTTCTCGGCCGCGACCGGGTCGCCGCTCGCCTGGGCGTCGCGGGCGAGCTGGGCGTACTTGTCCGCGATGTGCTGAGCCGTGCCGCGGATCTTTACGTCGGGGCCGTTCGATTCGTACGAGCGCGTGAGGGGATTGGGCCCCTTGTTGCGGTTGCGCCCACGCATGCGCCTGTTCTGTCCTGGTCTCATTGAACTATCTTCGACCCTCGCTGCATTCGTTCACGCGAAGCGAGCCGCCTGCGCCGATCGGCCGTGGGCCGCTCGCGTGGACTTCGTCGTCTGTCGTACAACCACGGCTGTCAGCGCCCGGGTCGTCCTTCAGTGTTCGGGTTCAAGCGTCCGCGCCGGAATGCAAAAGCCCCCATCCGCGCGGGTGATATCGTCCTGTCCCGTCGGCGGGCCAAAGCCCAATCGCCGATTCTGGCGGACCGTTACGATCTCCTGGGGCAACCTAGCCGCTTCGCCTGCGTCCAACAAGCGCTATTTGCGGCCTTTGGCGGAAATAAGGGGTGACGATCCCCTGGAATCAAGCCCCCGAGCCGCGATTCTGCCGTTTTGCCGCAGGCGAACACTTGAAGGCGAGGGCGCGCACCCGCCCGCCGAGGTCGCGACCGAGGGTTACTCCCTCAAGACCAGCCGCCACCGCGAGGTCGCCCACGCTTGATTGCTGGTCGAAGCCGATCTCGACCACGAGAACCCCGTCCGGGGCGAGGAGACGCGCCGCATCGGCGAGGATCGCCCGATAGGCGTCGAGGCCGTCCGCTCCCCCGTCGAGGGCGGCCCGGGGGTCGTGGGCGCGCACCTCCGGCGCGAGGGCCGCGATCGCGACGGAGGCGATGTAGGGGGGATTGGCGACGACGAGGTCGAAACCGCCGGCGAGCGCCGCCCCCCAATCCGCGGCGACGAAGACGGCGCGCTCCCCGACCCCGTTCGCGGCCGCGTTGCGCCGGGCCGTCGCAAGCGCCGCCGGTGAGCGGTCGACGCCGATGCCGCTGGCGGCGGGACGTTCGTGCAACAGCGCGACGAGGAGGCACCCGGATCCGGTGCCGAGGTCGAGGAGGCGCAAGGGGCGCGGGTCCGGCACGAGGCGTAGCGCCGTCTCCACCACCGTCTCGGTGTCGGGCCGCGGTTCGAGGGTCTCGGGGGCAAGCGCGAAGGAGAGGCCCCAGAACTCGCGGCGGCCGAGGATGCGCCCGACCGGCTCGCGGCCGAGCCGCCGGGCCGCGAAGACCGCCGCCCGGGCCGCCTCGTCGGCGGCAAGCCGGCGCTCGGGCCGCAAGGCGAGCTCGGTCCCGTCAACGCCGAGGGCGGCGGCGAGGAGGACCCGGGCGTCGAGGTCGGCCTCGCCGAGGCCGGCGGCGCGGAAGGCGGCCCGCATCGCGGCGAGCGCCTCGGCGCGGCTCGCGCCCGGCGGGATGTCGGGGGGAGGGGGCATCGGGTCCGGCGGTGGTCGGGTCCCAGATGGGCCGACGCCGCCGCGGGCGCAATCCGTCGGGAGTTCCGGGCAATTCCGCAAACGAGGTGTGCAATCCAAACAATTGACATTCGTGGCCGTGTAATTCACCTATTCCACACCCGGTGCCGTCGCCCGGGTCCGGCCGGGGATGCCGCGTCCCGGTCGCGGCGGAGTGCGGCGAAGGGATCCGCCATGTCCACGCCCTCGATCCTCGGCCTTCCCGGGGCCGCCCCGCGGGCCCTCGCGCTGCCCCGTCTGGGCGGGCCGGTCCTCGTCGCCCTCGCCGCTCTCGCGGCCGGCGCCTGGATCATCGGCGACGCGGTGAGCGGGCGGCAGGCGCTGCTCTATCTGCTGGGCGGCGCCCTCGGCCTCGTCCTCTACCACGCCGCGTTCGGCTTCACCTCCGCCTGGCGGGTGTTCATCGCCGACCGGCGGGGCGCCGGCCTGCGGGCGCAGATGGCGATGCTGGCGGTCGCCACCGTGCTGTTCTTCCCGGTCCTGGCGCAGGGCTCGCTCTTCGGCCAGCCGGTCCAGGGCATCGTCGCGCCGATCGGGATCTCGGTCGTGTTCGGCGCCTTCATCTTCGGCATCGGCATGCAGCTCGGCGGCGGCTGCGCCTCCGGCACGCTCTACACGGTCGGCGGCGGCTCGAGCCGGATGGTGCTCACGCTCCTGTTCTTCATCGTCGGCTCGACCATCGGCGCGGCCCATTTCCACTGGTGGTCCGACCAGGCGACCCTGCCCAAGACCTCCCTCGTCCAGCTCTGGGGTCCCTGGACCGCGATCGCGGTCAATCTCGCGATCTTCGCCGCCATCTACGGCGCGACGGTGCTCCTGGAACGGCGCCGGCACGGGGCCCTCGAGGGGGAGCGGCCGACGCCGCGCAGCGGCCTCGCCCGCTTCCTGCGCGGCCCCTGGCCGCTGATCTGGGGGGCGGTGGCCCTCGCGCTCGGCAACTTCGCGACGCTCGCCCTCTCGGGGCGGCCGTGGGGCATCACCTCCGCCTTCGCCCTGTGGGGCTCCAAGGCCGCCGACGCGGCCGGGATCGAGGCCTGGGCCTGGCCGTACTGGGCGACCCCGGAGCGCCTCGCCGAGCTCGAAGGCAGCGTCCTCGCCGACGTCACCTCGGTGATGAACTTCGGCATCATCGCCGGCGCGCTCCTCGCCGCGGGCCTCGCCGGACGCTTCGCCCCGACCTGGCGCATCCCGCTGCGCTCCGCGGTGGCGGCGGTGATCGGGGGTCTCCTCCTCGGCTACGGCGCCCGCCTCGCCTACGGCTGCAACATCGGCGCCTACTTCTCCGGCATCGCCTCGGGGAGCCTGCACGGCTGGGTCTGGCTCGTCGCCGCCTTCGCCGGCAACGTGGTCGGGACGCGGCTGCGCCCGCTCTTCGGCCTCGAGGTCGAGCGCACCCGCCCGACCGGCTGCTGATCACCACAGCTGGCGGCGCAGGAAGTCCCGGGTGCGTTCCTGCCCGGGACTGTCGTCGTGCGACCACACCCAGAAGGTCGCGACGAAGATCGCGGTGAGGGCGATCTCCTCCGTCTCCGCCCGCCGCGTGCCGTAGGGCGCCGGCATGAGGGCCGCCTCGCGCAGCCAGTGGATGGTGCGCGAGAGGTTGAAGATCGCCGGCCCCCAATGGTGGAGGTGCGTCGGGTGGAGCTTGCCCCGCACCATCTGCGCGGTGACCTCCCGGTGTGCCGCCAGCGCATCGAGGAAGGCCATGACGCAGGCCTCGAGCCGCTGCCCCTCCCTCCCCTCGGCGAAGCCGGGGGGCTTGTCGGCGATCATCGCCTCGAGCCCGCGCCGCAGCCACGCGTCCCCCACCGCGTCGAGATCCCGGAACCGCCGGAGCACCGCGACGGGGGAGAGCCCGAGGCGTTCGGCGACCTCGTGCAGCCGCACCCGCGTCCAGTCGCCCTTGTCTTCGGCGAGCGCGATCGCGGCCGCGACGATCCGGTCGTCGAGGTCCGCCTCGGCGGGGGAGGGATCGGCTTCCATCGCCGCAGGATAGCCGCCGGGCCGGCGCCTGTCGCGGCGGGGCTACACGACCAGGCGGCCCTCCGGCAGGTCGTCGTGCGGCCAGAGCGGCCGGACGATGTTGCGGTAGGGGTACTTGCGGATGTCGGGGGGCGACGGGCCGCCGCCGTCGGCATACAGCACCTTCGTCGCGATCGGCGCGTAGGCGGCGTAGAAGTGGTTGGTCGACTTCACCCCGATGTAGCGCTTGCCGGCGAGGTCGATGCCCACGTCGGAGAAGATTTCGAGGCCGAGGGCCTGGGTGCGGTGCGAGATGAGGGACACCTCGACCCCGCCCGGGCCGCCGATGCGGATGCCGGCGCCGTCGCCATAGGCGACCCGTGAGGCGCCGAAGGCCTGCTCGCCCCCGCGCTTGAGCCCCAGAATGGTGACCTCCGCGTCGATGGGCTGGCCGGAAGTCTCCGCCGTCTTGCCGCCGAAGCGCAGGCGGCGGGTCGCCCCGACGCCCTCGGCCATGCAGAACTGCACCGCGATCGGGTCCCAGACCGGCCCGACGCAGGCGTCCCGGCAGCCGCGCTCGAGGAGGCGGCGGATGACGTTGGTGTTGTCGGAGGCCGCGCCGCCGCCCGCGTTGTCGGACGGGTCGGCGACCACCACCGGGCCCCGCGGCTCGGCGTAGGCCTGGTCGATGCCATCGTCGAGGGTGAGCCAGGTCGGGGCCCAGGTGCCGCGGCGCTCGCGCACCTCCTCGCCGAGGCGGCGCGCCAGCGCGTCCCCCGTCGCCTTGGCGTCGTCGGTGACCACGAGGACCCGGGTGCCGTGCTCCGGCACGTCGCCCTGGGCGTAGCCGTGGCACAGGGACACGGACAGCACCCGGTCGCGGCCCTCGAAGCTCTGCATGCGGGCGACGAAGGAGCGCCCGGGCTCGCGGGAGGTCGGAAACAGGTCGCTCATCCGGCAATCGTAGAGGGACATCACCGGGCGGATCTCGCCGCGGATGGTCTTGAGCACGAGCGTGACGAGCTCCTCGGCCCGCTCGACGAAATCCGTGTGCGGGTATTCCTTGTAGAGCACGATCACGTCGGCGAGGCGGACGCGCCTCTCGGTCAGGTGGCAGTGCGGGTCGAGCTCGACCCCGATCACGCAACGCGGCCCGACGAGCGCCCGCACCCGTTCCAGGATGTCGCCCTCCGCGTCGTCGTAGCCGTGGGCGATCATGGCCCCGTGCAGGCCGAGCAGGACGCCGTCCACCGGCAGAGCCGCCTCGAGCTGGCCGAGGATCTCGTCCCGCATCGCCTCGTAGTCCGCCCGGCGGGTCGGCGCGGACGGCTCGGCCCAGAAGCACGAGCCTTCGACGAGCGCAAAACCCTCCTGCTTCGCCCGCCGCCGGCCGACGAAGAGGGGGGCGGTGGTGTGGCGCGGCGGGTGGTCCGGATGGGTGCCCGGCGGATAGTAGAACGCCGCCTCGTAGCTCGCCCGGTTGGTCGGGACGGGCGAGAAGGAGTTCGATTCGGTGGCGAGGGAGGCGGTGAAGAGGCGCATGGTGGCTCCCGGAAGGCGGCGCGAGGTTCGCGCAAGCGACGCGGCCCGGCAAGGCATCGCTCCCGCGGAGCGTGACAGGCGCCGCCCGCCGGTGCAGATTCGTCACAGGAGGAGGCGAGGATGGACGAGGACCGCCTGAACATGGAGATCCGCAAGTTCCTCAAGCAGGTCGGCGTGACCTCGCAGCGGGCGATCGAGGCGGCGGTGCGCGACGGCAAGGTGGAGGGCCCGGTCCTGCGGGTCCGCATGACCCTCACCGCCGACAACGCCCCCCTCGAACACGTGATCGAGGACGAGATCCGGCTCGACTGACCGGGAGGCCCGCGCCGTGATGCCCGGGCTCGTCCCGGGCATCCACGAGCCCCCGACGGGCGGTGTTCGCTTGGATGGCGGGGACAAGCCCGGCCACGACGCCGGGACGGGGTGGGAACCGAGAAACCTGGCGGACCGGGCACGTCCCCGGGGTCGGCCCCGGTTCGCCCCCGCGCCGTCATATCCGGGCTTGCCGCCCGGGGTTCGACGCGTGGGCTGACGGCCCTGGCGCAGACGACGCGTGTTCGATGCGCCCCTCCGTGAAGGGGCGACTGGCGCGGCGCGACCCCTCGCTCGACAACGAAGGGCCGCTCGTGTCCTGACTGGAGTCCGACCTCCGTCGAAGTGTGCCTGCCGAGGGCGGCGACGGACGAGGCTTCGACGCGAAACCCGCGCTCGGCCCCGAAGGGCCGCTCGTCCCGACGGGTCGCTCGACCCCCGACCGTCCGCGCGGATGGGGCGCGGCGCCGATTGCGACGACCGCGGGAGACGGGCGCGGCGTCGGCCGGGGGAGCGCGACGCCCCGCCTTCGGCGACCGCGACGCCCCCCTTTAGCGACCGCGACGCCCTACTGCGCCGCGTCGGCGGCGGCGAGGCGCTTGCGGAAGCGGGCGACGGCGACGTCGAGGCGGCGGGCGGCGTCGGCGAGGTCGGCGGCGCGTTCGGCGACGGCGCCCGGGTGGCGCTCGGCCGCGCCGCGGCAGGCTTCGAGGGCCTTCCAGGCCTGGGCGTGCTCCGCGGCGGCGAGGTCGAGCTCGTCGGCGAGGTCGGCGAGGGGCGTGCCCATGACGATGTCCTCGAGCTGGAACTCGAGCTCCGGGTCGCGGCCGAGCACCCGGTCGTAGCGCAGGCACAGGAGCTCGACCTGATGGCGGCACCAGCCCTGCGCCGCGTTCTCGCCGCAGCCGCAGCGCATGCGCACGAGCCCGCCGCGCACCCGCTCGACTTCGACCGGCAGCGGCCGGCCGTCCTCGCCCGCGAGCGCGAGGACGACGGGGTTCTCGGGCAGTTCGCTGCGGGTGAGCATCCGTCCTCCCGGTGTTCTGGTTGCGCGGGAGGATGGCCCGGATCGCCGGCAGGCTCAACGAAGCGCGGGCGCTGTCCCCAGGCGATCACACCACCACGGTGATGCGCGCGGCGGCGCGGGTGAGGCCGGTGTAGAGCCAGCGCGCCCGGTGCTCGCGAAACGCCCAGGATTCGTCGAACAGGGCGACCTCGTCCCATTGCGAGCCCTGCGCCTTGTGAACGGTGAGCGCGTAGCCGTAGGTGAACTCGTCCGCCTCGCGCCGGACCGAGAAGGGGATCTCCTCCTCCCGCCCCTCGAAGAAGGCGGCCGGCACCGACACGCGCACGCTCGCCGCCGGGCTCTCCTCCGACGCGACCCGCATGACGACGTGGCCCTCCCGGTCGGGCAGCCGCTCCTTCACGGTCCACAGGCCGCCGTTGAGGAGGCCCTTGGTCTTCTCGTTGCGCAGGCAGACGAGCTTTTCGCCGGCGACCGGCATCGGGTCCCCGTGGCCGCGCAGCGTGCGGATGCGGGCGTTGAACAGGCGCCGGGTGCGGTTCAGCCCGACGAGCACCTGGTCGGCGCGCATCACCGTGTCGGGGTCGAGCTCGCGCCGGCGCAGGACCCGCCTCTCGATGCAGGTGCGCGATGGCGGGCGCATCGATTACGGCGCCTATGGCGAGAGCCGCGTCATCCGCCGCGCCGAGGTGGACCAGGAGAAGGTGATGGCGGCCGACCAGGTGCTGGTCGGCCTCAACAGGACGCGCCGGCTCTACAACGGGCGCATCCGGGAGCTGAAGGGCTATCGCGATCCCGCGCCGGCGGCGGGGGAGAAGCTGGTCTGC
>DATLFZ010000321.1:0-3356 GCA_035540795.1 Beijerinckiaceae bacterium
CCACAACGCCGCCTACCGGCAGCTGTGGAAGCTCGACCAAGCCTTCCTCGACCAGCATCCCCTCGACGGGGAGGTGCTCGACCGCCTGCGCGCGGCGCGCCGCCTGCCCGAGCAGGCGGACTTCCGGAGCTGGAAGGCGCAGCACCTCGCCGCCTACCGGGCGGTGGAATCGCAGGAGACCTGGTGGCACCTGCCCGACCGGCGCACCATCCGCGTGGTGGCGAACCCGCGTCCCCAGGGCGGCCTGACCTACCTCTTCGACGACGTCAGCGAGCGCATGGACCTCGCCTCGCGCTACAACGCCCTCCTGCGGGTCCAGGGCGAGACGCTCAACACGCTCAAGGAAGGGGTCGCCGTGTTCGGCACCGACGGCCGGCTGAAGCTCGCCAACCGCGCCTTCGCCGACCTCTGGGGCCTGTCCGCCGACGACGAGAAGCCGCCGCATGTCGACGAGGCGGTGCGGGTCTGCCGCGCCGCCGCCCCCGACGCCGCCTGGGACGAGATCCGCGCCATCGTCGTCGGCTCGCGCGACATGCGCCACGGCTTCTCCTGCACGATCGAGCGCCGCGACGGCACCGTCCTCGACTGCACGGCCCAGCCGCTGCCGGACGGGGCGACCCTCCTCACCTTCGTCGACATCACCGCGAGCACCAACGTCGAGCGGGCCCTGACCGAGAAGAACGAGGCGCTGGAGCGGGCCGCGCAGCTGCGCGACGACTTCGTCCACCACGTCTCCTACGAGCTGCGCTCGCCGCTCACCACGATCATCGGCTTCACCCAGCTCCTCGGCGACGAGACCGTCGGCGCGCTCAACCCGCGCCAGCGTGAGTATGCCGGGCACATCATGCGCTCCTCGGCGGCGCTCCTCGCCATCATCAACGACATCCTCGACCTCGCCTCGATCGACACCGGGTCGATGGAGCTCGCCCGCGAGCCGGTCGACATCCGCGAGAGCATCGAGGCCGCCGCCCGGGGCGTCGCCGACCGCCTCGCCGAATCCTCCGTCGCGCTCGCCATCGACGTGCCGGCGGACATCGGCAGCTTCCTCGCCGACCGCAAGCGGGTGAACCAGATCCTGTTCAACCTGCTCTCGAACGCCGTCGGCTTCTCCTATCCGGGCCAGACCGTCCGGGTCGCCGCGCGCCGGCGCGACGGCGAGGTCGAGCTCCGCGTCAGCGACGAGGGGCGGGGGATCCCGCCGGAGGTCGTCGAGAAGGTGTTCGAGCGCTTCGAGAGCCACACGCTCGGCACCCGCCACCGGGGGGTCGGCCTTGGTCTCGCCATCGTCCGCTCCTTCGTGGAGCTGCACGGCGGCCGGGTCGAGCTCGCCTCCGCGCCGGGTACCGGCACCACGGTGACCTGCACCTTCCCCGCCGCCGGCGCGCCGCAGAGGGCCGCAGCGTGAGCCGCCCGGAAACCGCCCGCCCCCTCATGTCCGAACCGCTCCCGTCCACCTGGGACGTCGCCCTCGCCGACGAGGCCGCCACCGCGGAGCTCGGTCGCCTCCTCGCGGAGGAGCTCCGGCCCGGGGACCTCGTCACGCTCTCCGGCGGGCTCGGCGTCGGCAAGACGACCCTCGCCCGGGCGCTCGTGCGCGCCCTGTCCGGCGACCCGCGCCTCGACGTGCCGAGCCCGACCTTCACCCTGCTGCAGACCTACGACACGGCCGCGGGCCCCGTCGTCCACGCCGACCTCTACCGGATCGGCGGCCCGGGCGAGCTGCGCGAGCTCGGCTTCGACGAGGCCGCCGAGGGGGCGATCCTCCTGGTGGAATGGCCCGAGCGGGCGGGCTCCGCCCTCGAACGCGACCGCCTCGACGTGGCGCTGGAACTCGACGGCGGCGGACGCCTCGCCCGCGTCACCGGCTGGGGCGCTTTTGCGGCGAGGCTCGACCGGCTGCGGGCGGTGCGCCGCATGCTCGACCGGGCCGGCTGGGGCGCCGCGCGCCGCACCCCGATCCAGGGCGACGCCTCGACCCGGGCCTACGAACGGCTCACCGCCGCGACGGGCGAGACCGCGATCCTGATGATCGCCCCGCGCCGGCCCGACGGGCCGCCCGTGCGCCGGGGCAAGCCCTACAGCGCGCTCGCCAAGCTCGCCGAATCGGTCCACGCCTTCGTCGCCGTCGACCGCGGCCTGCGCGCCCTCGGGCTCAGCGCCCCGCGCATCTACGGGGAGGACCTCGAGGCCGGCCTCCTCCTCCTCGAGGATCTCGGCGACGAGCCGGTCGTGCACGACGGCGCCCCGATCCCGGACCGCTACGGCGAGGCCGCCCGGCTCCTCGCCCGCCTCCACGCGGGCACCCTGCCCGACGCCCTTCCGGTCGGGGACGGGCGGCAGCACGTCCTGCCGGCCTACGACCTCGAAGCCCTTCTCATCGAGGTCGAGCTCCTCCTCGACTGGTACGCGCCCCATATCGGCCGCAAGCTCGTCCCGGCCGCGACCCGGGCGGAGTTCGTCGCCCTGTGGTCGGACGTGCTCCAGGAGGTCGTCGCCGCGCCGCCGACCTGGACCCTGCGCGACTTCCATTCGCCGAACCTGATCTGGCTCCCCGAGCGCGACGACGTCGCCCGGGTCGGCCTCATCGATTTCCAGGACGCGGTGCTGGGCCATCCGGCCTACGACCTCGTCTCCCTCCTCCAGGATGCCCGGGTCACCGTCCCGCCCGACCTCGAACTGGCGCTCCTCGGCCACTACGCCCGGGAGCGGGCGGCCTCCGACCTCGGGTTCGACATGGCCGCGCTCGCCCGCGCCTACGCGATCCTCGGCGCCCAACGGGCGACCAAGATCGCCGGAATCTTCGCCCGCCTCGACAAGCGTGACGGCAAGCCGCAATACCTGCGACATCTTCCCCGGGTCGAGGCCTATCTCGCGCGAAACCTGGCCCACCCGGTTCTCGCGCGCCTGCGCGTCTGGTACGAGACGCACGTTCCGCGGTTGACGGCCGCGTAGCCGGCGGGCCGCCATGCCACAGAACCCGATCGATACCGCGATGGTGCTCGCCGCCGGGCTCGGCAAGCGCATGCGCCCGATCACGGACCGCGTGCCCAAGCCCCTCGTGGAGGTCGGCGGCAAGGCGCTCCTCGACCACGTCCTCGATCGCCTCGCCGAGGCAGGGATCGCCCGGGCGGTCGCCGGTCGCGAGGACGATGCGGCGGATGCCGAGCCCGCGCAGATCGGCGAGGAGGTCGCCCGACCTCGAATTGGCGCTCCTCGGCCACTACGCTCGGGAGCGGGCCGCCTCCGACCTCGGGTTCGACATGGCCGCGCTCGCCCGCGCCTACGCGATCCTCGGCGCCCAACGGGCGACCAAGATCGCCGGAATCTTCGCCCGCCTCGACAAGCGTGACGGCAAG
>DATLFZ010000322.1:0-3514 GCA_035540795.1 Beijerinckiaceae bacterium
CCGCCATCGACGACCGGCTCGACGACCACGGCTACATCGTCCCCGGCCTCGGCGACGCCGGCGATCGCATGTACGGCACGCGGTGATGCGCTTCGTCCTCGTCGACTGGGGCACCACCCGGTTCCGCGGCTATCTCGTCGACGGCGAGACGATCCTCGACCGGGTGGAGTCCGAGGAGGGGGTGTCGGCCCTGAAGGCGGGGGAGCACGCGGGCGTGTTCCGGCGCCGTTGCGGCGCCTGGCTCGCGGCGGAGCCGTTGCCCGTGGCCCTCGTCGGCATGGTCGGCAGCCGGGAGGGCTGGGTCGTCGCGCCCTACGCGACCTGTCCGGCAGGCCCGGCCGAGATCGCCGCCGCCACCACCCCGGTCGATCTCGGCGAGGGGCGCACCGGCCACGTCGTGCCGGGCCTTTCCTGCGAGAACGGCGGCGTCGACGTCATGCGCGGGGAGGAGACCCTCGCGCTGGGCGCAGGCGTCGCGGACGGCCTCCTGTGCCTGCCCGGCACGCATCCCAAATGGGTCGAGATGCGGGACGGGCGCATCGTGCGCTTCGCCACCTACTTCACCGGCGAGATGTACGCGCTCCTGCGTCACCACTCCATGGTCGGGCGGCCGGCGACCGAGCCGGAGGACCCGGCCGGCTTCGACCTCGGCCTCGACGCCGCCGAGCGCAACGCCCGCGACCGGGTCGGGCTCCTGCACCTGATCTTCGGCGCCCGCGCCGCGGCGGTGACCGGACGCCTGTCGAGCGCGGCGCTCGGGCCCTACATCTCCGGCCTGCTGACCGGCGACGAGGTCGCCGGCGCCTTCGCCCTGTTCCGCAAGCCCGACCGGGTGACCGTGATCGCCGGCGCGCCGCGCGCCGACGTGTTCCTGCGGGCGCTCGCCCGGCACGGCGTCGAGGCGGCGGTGCGCCCGCCCGAGGCGGCGCTGATCGCCGGCATCCGCCGCATTCTTTCGGCGCGGAACGGTTTTGCTCCGGCCGGGGTTGCCGGCGCACGCGGGTAGGCGTGGCGGTTGCGGTCGCAACCGGCCCGGCACATAATCCTGCGCAACCTGAAGAAGCCCGCGCGCCCGGCCTCCGGCCGTGAAGGGCTCGAGGACTCCACCGGCGGGGGCGCAGGAGGAGAGTACAGGTGCAGGCGACACATCCCCCGGCCTATCGGGCCTATGCGCCCGACCCTGTCACGCGCGAAGAGAAGGACAAGATCGAAATCCTCTACGGCGGCCTGCACTGGCGGGCCGAACGGGTCTTCCAGGGCGTGTTCGAGAACCTCGGCTACCGGGGCAAGCCGCTCCCGGTCGCCACCAAGGAGGACCTCCTGCTCGGGCGCGAGCTCGCCGATATCGGCCAGTGCTGCCCGACGAGCTTCACCACCGGCAACCTCGCCAACTTCCTCAAGAAGGAGGCCGGCTCGATCGGCGCCGAGGGGGTGAAGCAGAAGTACATCTACGTGACCTTCGGCTCGTGCGGCGCCTGCCGCTTCGGCCAGTACCACCAGAGCTACGAGCTGGCGCTGCGCAACATCGGGCTCGAATCCTTCCGCATGTTCCTGCTCGACCAGAGCCGCCTCGACCAGGGGGCAGTGGCGGGCGGCGGCTTCGAGATCGACCTGCCGCTGACGCTCGGCCTCGCCTGGGCGATCGTCACCACCGACCTCCTGCAGAGCCTCGAATACCGCACCCGTCCCTACGAGGTGAATCCCGGCGAGACCGACCGGGTCATGCGCGAGAGCGTCGAGTATCTGACGGAGGTCTTCGCACGCCGGCCCCTCAAGGGCAAGAAATGGGGCACCCTCGTCTGGCATCTGTCGACGAACTACTTCACCGATGCGCTGCGCGAGATCTTCAAGCGGTTCGACGCGATCGAGGTCGACCGGCTGCGGGTGAAGCCCATCGTCAAGATCACCGGCGAGTTCTACCTGCAGACGGTGGAGGGCGACCCGAACTACAACATCCACCGCTGGCTCGAATCGGAGGGCGCCGAGGTCTATCCCGCCTCGGTCTCGATCTGGCTCGACTACCTGATCCGCTTCTTCGTGCAGACGCAGGAGGACTATGTCGGCGTCGACCGCTACGCGCGGGCGAAGATCGCCGCCGCGCACGGCCTGCACAAGGCCCTGCGCTGGACCTACAACCGCATGCGGGCGGCGCTCGGCGACATCCCGCACGAGATGCCGGACCAGTACGAGATGCGGCGCCTCGCGGCCCCGTACTTCCACCACCGCCTGTCCGGCGGCGAGGGCGACATGCTGGCCGGCAAGGCCCTGTGGTCGCACCTCAACAAGAAGTCGCACATGATCTGCGAGCTGTCGCCGTATTCGTGCATGCCCAACACGATGAGCATCGGCGCCATGGCGGCGGTCACCGGCAAGCACCCGGACCTCCTCTACGCCCCCCTCGAGATCAAGGGCGACGCGGAGGTGCACGCGCTGTCTCGCTGCCAGATGATCCTGACCGAGGCGAAGAAGCGGGCGCAACGCGAGTTCGAGGAGACGGTCGCCCGCACCGGCCTCACCGCCGAGGCGGCCCGGGAGCGGCTCGCCAGGTCGCCGAAGATGACGCAGGCGAGCTACCGGGTGCCGCACGCGGGCGTCGCCGGCACCGCCGCCAACGTCCTCCTCCACCTCCAGCCCGAGGGCCGCGCATGAAGACCGTCGGGATGGACGTCGGCTCCACCACCGTGAAGGCCGTCCTCGTCGAGGACGGCCGCATCCTCTGGCAGGACTACCAGCGCCACAACACCCGCCAGGCCGAGAAGGTCGTCGAGTTCCTCGGCCGTATGGAGGCCGAGTGCGGCCTGAAGCCCGAGGAGGACATGATCCTCTTCACCGGCTCCGGCGCCGGCTTCATCTCGCCCCTCGTCGGCGGCAAGTTCGTGCAGGAGGTGGTCGCGGTCGCGGCCGCGGTCGAGCGCTTCCATCCCGACGTGAGCTTCGTCTCCGAGATCGGCGGCGAGGACATGAAGACGATCTTCTTCACCGCCTCCGGGGTGGGGAAGAGCAAGCAGGTCTACATGCAGTCCGCCTGCAGCGGCGGCACCGGCACCTTCGTCGAGAAGACCGCCCGCAAGCTGCAGATCCAGCCCGACGCCCTCGCCAAGATGGGCTACGAGGGCCGCTCGCTGCACAAGATCTCCTCCAAATGCGGCATCTTCGCCGAGACCGACGCCAACACCCTGGTCAAGGGCGGCGTGCCCGTCGAGGAGATCATCGCGAGCCTCTTCGAGGCGGTCGTCTACCAGAACCTCGCCACGCTCACGAAGGGCAACACGCCCTCGCCCGAGGTGCTCCTGCTGGGCGGGCCGAACCTGTTCTTCACCGGCCTGCAGGAGGCCTGGCGGCACCACCTCAAGAAGCTCTGGAAGGAGCGCAAGGTCGAGCTGCCGAAGGACCGCGACCCCGATTCCCTCATCCTGGTCCCCGACGAGGCGCTCTACTACGCCAGCATCGGCTGCGTGGAGGTCGGCAAGGGCGAGGTCGGCCGCGGCACCGCGGTCTACAAGGGGGCCGAGAA
>DATLFZ010000323.1:0-5416 GCA_035540795.1 Beijerinckiaceae bacterium
GATCAAGACCGTGCGGATGGGCATCCCGATCCTCGTCTCGCGCTCGGGCTTCACCGCCTGGGGGGTCGAGCTCGCCCGCAAGACCGGGCTCACCCTGATCGGGAGGGCGCGCGGAAAACGCTTCGTCGCGCTCTCGGGCGAGGACCGCATCGTGTTCGACCAGGACCTCGCCTACGTGGAGGAGGAGAGCGCGAGGCACCGGCGGAAGGGGGCGGGCGATGATTGAGGCGCCGCCGACCCTCGGGGTGCTCCTCGCCGGCGGGCTCGCCCGGCGCATGGGCGGCGGCGACAAGCCGCTCAAGGCCCTCGCCGGGCGCACCATCCTGGAGCGGGCGATCGAGCGGCTCGCCCCCCAATGCGCCGGGCTGATCCTCAACGCCAACGGCGATCCGGCCCGCTTCGCCGCGACCGGGCTCCCCGTCGTCGCCGACGACGTGCCGGGCTTCGCCGGGCCCCTGGCCGGCATCCTGGCGGCGCTCGACTGGGCCGCCGCGCACCGGCCGGAGATCGCCTTCGTCGCGAGCGCCGCTGCCGATTCGCCCTTCCTGCCCCGCGACTTCGTCTCCCGCCTGCACGCGGCGCGGGAGGCCGCCGGCCTGCCGCTGGCCTGCGCCGAATCGGGCGGCCAGGCCCATCCGGTGAACGCGCTGTGGCGGGTCGACCTGCGGGCGGACCTGCGCCACGCCCTCGTCGTCGAGGACATGCGCAAGATCGACCGCTGGACCGCCCGCCACGGCATCGCCCGCGCCGCCTGGCCGGCCGCGCCGATCGACCCCTTCTTCAACGCCAACGCCCCAGAGGACCTCGCCGAGGCCGAGCGCCTGATCGCGGCCCACGGCGAGCCCTGAGGCCGGTCCCCCGTCATCCTCGGCCGGAGCCGAAGGCGCACAGCCGAGGATCGCCCGCAGGAGAGGCGGGCCCTCGGCCGGGCAACGGCCCCTCGCTCGCGACTGGGGCCGAGCTCGACCGGCCCTCTCCCCCCTTGCGGGGGAGAGATGGAGAGGGGGGTCCGCCCGGCCGGGCGCCGGCGCGACCGGAGAGGCGCCGTACGCCTGAGGCGGTGCTACCCTGCCGGCGAGCCCACCCGGCTCGGGGCCTCTCGGCCCCGAGTCCGACCTCCCCAATGGGGGGGGGCGCCCTGCGCCTACCGGATCGGCACCCGCTCGGTGGCGGCGACCCGGCCGTCGGGGGCGATCACGTACAGGTGGAGGGTGCGGGCCTCGCGGCCGACCGCCAGGACCGCCTCGCCCGTCGCGGTGCGCACGACCGTGGCGCAGGGCGCGCCCGGCGGGCGCTGTAGCCGCACGGTGACCGGGACGGCGCCGGCCGGCGCTGCCACGCCCGTCGGCGCCCCGGCCTCGACCCTGCCGACCGTCGTGCAGGCGTCGCCGACCGGCGAGGCGACCTCGACCCGCACCCGCCCGTCCGCCTCCCGATAGGCGTGGCTGCCGGGATGGTGGGCGAGCGCCTCGAGCGCGCCGGCGATGCCCGCCGCCATGCCGAGAAGCCCGACGAGGATGGCGGGAAGGGACACGCGACTCGGGGCGGGGGCGTACATCGATCGATCCTTCGCCCGAGTGCCCTCGTGTCGATTCGTGGCGGCAGCGTGGCCAAGCTTGCCAGTGCGGGCGCGACCGGGCCAAAAGCCCGCATGCTTCACGTCAACGAGCTGACCTACCGCATCGGCGAGAAGGTGATCCTCGACCGCGCCTCGTTCGCGGTGCCGGAGGGGGCGCGGGTCGGGCTCGTCGGCCGCAACGGCGCCGGCAAGACCACCCTGTTCCGCCTGATCATGGGCGAGCTCGGTCCCGAGAGCGGCGCCATCGCCCTGCCGCGGGGCGTGCGGATCGGCGCGGTGGCGCAGGAGGCGCCGGGCGGCCCCGAACCCCTCGTCGACGTGGTGCTCGCGGCCGACACGGAGCGCACCCGCCTCCTCGCCGAGGCGGAACGGGCGGACGGGATTCGCCGGGCCGAGATCGAGACCCGCCTCGTCGACATCGCCGCCCATGCGGCGCCGGCCCGGGCGGCGGCGATCCTGCACGGGCTCGGCTTCGATGCCCAGGCGCAGCAGCGGCCCTGTTCGTCCTTCTCGGGCGGGTGGCGCATGCGCGTGGCGCTCGCCGCCGTCCTGTTCGCCGAACCCGACCTCCTGCTCCTCGACGAGCCGACCAACTACCTCGATCTCGAAGGCACCCTCTGGCTCTACGACTACCTGGCCAGGTACCCGCACACGGTGGTGGTCATCAGCCACGACCGCGACCTCCTCGACACCTGCGTCGACCACATCCTCCACCTCGACCGGGGCAAGCTCGCCGTCTACCGGGGCGGCTACACCGCCTTCGCTCGCCAGCTCGCGGAGAAGCAGGCGCTGCAGGCCAAGATGCGGATCAAGCAGGAGGCCGAGCGCAGGCACCTGCAGGCCTTCGTCGACCGTTTCCGCGCCAAGGCGTCGAAGGCGCGCCAGGCCCAGTCCCGGATCAAGCGGCTCGCCAGGCTCGAGCCGATCGCGGCGGTGGTCGAGGAGGAGACGCTCGGCTTCGACCTGCCGAGCCCGGAGCGGGCGCTGGCGCCGCCGCTCGTGGCGGTCGAGGGCGGCGCCGCCGGCTACGGCGACCGGCCCGTCCTCGACCGGCTGAACCTCACCCTCCTTCCCGACGACCGCATCGCGCTGCTCGGGGCGAACGGCAACGGCAAGTCCACCTTCTGCAAGCTCATCGGCGGGCGGATCGCGCCGATGAAGGGCGAGGTGCGGCGCTCGGGGAACCTGAAGGTCGCCTATTTCGCCCAGCACCAGCTCGACGAGCTGCGCCCGGGCGCCACCGCCTACCATCACGTCGCCGCGCTCATGCCGGAGGCGCCGGAGGCGCGGGTCCGCGCCCGCTGCGGCCGCATGGGCTTTCCGGGCGCCAAGGCGGACACGCCGGTCTCCTCCCTCTCCGGCGGCGAGAAGGCGCGGCTGCTCCTCGGGCTCGCGGCCTTCGGCGGGCCCCATCTCCTCATCCTAGACGAGCCGACGAACCATCTCGACATCGACAGCCGGGCGGCCTTGATGGAGGCGCTCAACGACTACGAGGGCGCGGTCATCCTCGTCAGCCACGACCGTTTCCTGATCGAGGCCTGCGCCGACCGGCTCTGGCTCGTGGCGAACGGGACGGTGAAGCCGTTCGACGGCGACATGGAGGACTATCGCCGCCTCGTCCTCTCGGGCGAGCTCGAGGGACCGCCGGCGCGGCGCGAGGCGCCCGCCTCCCGCACCGACGACCGCCGTGCCGCCGCCGAGCGCCGCGCCGCCCTCGCTCCCCTGCGCAAGCGCCTCGAGAGCGTCGAGGCGCGCATGCGGAGGCTCGGGGACGCCATCGCCAAGATCGACGCGGCGCTCGCCGACGGCACCGCCTTCCGCAAGGACCCCGCCAAGGCCGGCGACCTCGCCCGCATGCGCGCCGAAGCCGCCGAGGCACTGGCCGCCGCCGAGGACGAATGGCTCGGCCTCAGCGCCGACCTCGAGGCCGGCTGAGCGGGCCGAGAGCGCGACCGCCGCGTCCCCTCTCCCGTTGCACGAGGAGAGTGCCAGGGTGAGGGGCCGGGTGAGGACGCGCGGCCTCCGGCGCGAACCCGCCCCTCAACCGCGCCGGGGCGGCTCGGCCGCCGGCCGTCGCCGGGGGAAGGCTCTCCGTCGCAAGCGGCGCCTCACGCGGCCTTGCGCTCGGCGATGCGGACGAGGTTGCGCAGGATCGAGGTCGTCACCTTGAGGCGCTCGTCGAGGTCCTCCACGTCGCGGATGAAGACGATCCGCATGTCCGGGCGCACCTTGGCGAAGGAGCCCTGCTCGGCGACGTAGGCGACGAGGGCGGCCGGGTTCGCGAAGGCGTTGTCGCGGAAGGCCACGATGATGCCCTTCGGGCCGCCGTCGACCTTCTCCACGTTGGCGCGCCGGCACAGGACCTTGATCGCCATGATCTTGAGGAGCTGGCGGACCTCCTCCGGCAGCGGTCCGAAGCGGTCGACGAGCTCGGCCCCGAAGGCCTCGATCTCCGCGTCGGTCTCGAAGGCGGCGAGCCGCCGGTAGAGGCCGAGGCGCAGCTGCAGGTCGGCGACGTAGCTCTCCGGGATCATCACCGGGGTGCCGATGGCGATGGTCGGCGACCATTGGTCCTCGGCGGGCTCCTCGATGCCCGCCTTCAGCGCCGCCACCGCCTCCTCCAGCATCTGCTGGTAGAGCTCGTAGCCGACCTCCTTGATGTGGCCGGACTGCTCCTCGCCCAGGAGGTTGCCGGCGCCGCGGATGTCGAGGTCGTGCGAGGCGAGCTGGAACCCGGCCCCCAGCGTGTCGAGGGACTGCAGCACCTTCAGGCGCCGCTCGGCCTGGACGGTGAGCGTCCTGTTTGCCGGCACGGTGAACAGCGCGTAGGCGCGGGTCTTGGAGCGCCCGACCCGGCCGCGCAGCTGGTAGAGCTGGGCGAGGCCGAACATGTCGGCCCGGTGGACGATCAGCGTGTTGGCGGTCGGGATATCGAGACCGGATTCGACGATGCTGGTCGAGAGCAGGAGGTCGAACTTGCCCTCGTAGAAGGCGGTCATCACGTCCTCGAGCTGGCCGGCCGCCATCTGGCCGTGGGCGACGGCGACCTTCACCTCGGGCACCTCCCGGTCGAGGAAGGTCTTGACCTCGCCGATATCCTCGATGCGCGGCACCACGTAGAAGGCCTGCCCGCCCCGGTAGCGCTCGCGCAGGAGCGCCTCGCGGACGACGAGGGGGTCGAAGGGCGTCACGAAGGTGCGCACCGCCAGGCGGTCGATCGGCGGCGTGGCGATGATCGAGAGCTCGCGCACGCCCGTGAGCGCGAGCTGGAGGGTGCGCGGGATCGGCGTCGCCGACAGGGTCAGGACGTTGACCTCGGCCCGCAGCTCCTTGAGCCGCTCCTTGTGGGCGACCCCGAAATGCTGCTCCTCGTCGACGACGACGAGACCGAGATCCCTGAAGGTGATCGACTTCGCCAAAAGGGCGTGCGTGCCGACGACGATGTCGACGCCGCCGTCGGCGAGCCCCTCGCGGACCTTCTTGAGCTCCCCCGAGGGCACGAACCGGGACGCCTGGGCGATGTTGAGCGGCAGCCCGCGGAAGCGGTCGGAGAAGGTCCGAAAATGCTGGCGCGCGAGCAGCGTCGTCGGCACGATCACCGCGACCTGCTTGCCGCTCATCGCGGTGATGAAGGCGGCGCGCAGCGCCACCTCGGTCTTGCCGAAGCCGACGTCGCCGCAGACGAGCCGGTCCATGGGCCGGCCGGAGGCGAGGTCGTCGAGAACGGCCTCGATGGCGCTCGCCTGGTCCTCCGTCTCGTCGAACGGGAAGCGGGCGGCGACCGTCTCTTCCTGCCGGTGGAGAACATCGAGCTCCTGACCCGCTACGGGTCGGAGG
>DATLFZ010000324.1:0-2478 GCA_035540795.1 Beijerinckiaceae bacterium
GCCGATGAGCGAGAAAGAGCTGCTTCACGAGGTGCGCGACGGCATCGCCACCGTCACGTTCAACCGGCCGCAGGCGCGTAACGCCCTCACCTTCGCCATGTACGAGGGCCTCGCCGCGATCTGCGAGGACATCAATTCGGACCGCTCGATCCGGGCGCTGGTCGTCACCGGCGCTGGCGACAAGGCGTTCGCGGCCGGCACCGACATCTCCCAGTTCCGGGCCTTCGACAAGCCGGAGGACGCGCTCGCCTACGAGGCGCGCATCGACCGGGTCCTCGGCACGATCGAGCGCTGCCGGGTGCCGACGATCGCGGCGATCGTCGGGGCCTGCACCGGCGGGGGCGCCGGCATCGCCGCCGCCTGCGACCTGCGCATCGGCGCCGCCAACGCGCGCTTCGGCTTCCCCATCGCCCGGACGCTCGGCAACTGCCTCGCCCAGTCGAACCTCGCCCGGCTCTCGGCGCTGATCGGCCCGGCCCGGGTCAAGGACATCGTCTTCACCGCCCGCCTCGTCGAGGCCGAGGAGGCGCACCGGATCGGCCTCCTCAACGAGATCCTGCCCGACCCGGATTCCTTGCGCCGGCGCGCCGCGGAACTCGCCCGCACGGTGGCGGGCCATGCCCCCCTCACGCTCCAGGCCACCAAGGAAGGCCTGCGCCGGCTGCAGCAGGAGGCGGCGGACGAGAGCAAGGACCTGATCCTCATGTGCTACATGAGCAACGATTTCCGGGAGGGCATGGAGGCCTTCCTCAACAAGCGGGCCCCGAACTGGACGGGGACCTGACACGGACCGCCCATGACCGAGAGCCTTCTGTCCATCCTGCACGGCCGCCCCGGCCACCCCGACAAGGTCCTGCTCCAGCAGCCGGGCGGCGAGACCTGGACCTACGCCGCCTTCCGGGCGCTGTCCGCCCGCCTCGCCCACGCCCTGCGGCAGGCCGGGGTGACGCCGGGGGACCGGGTCGCGGTGCAGGTCGACAAGTCGCCGGAGGCGCTCGCGCTCTACGTGGCCTGCGTGCGGGCCGGCGCGGTCTACCTGCCGCTGAACACCGCCTACACCGCCACGGAGGTGGAGTACTTCGTCGGTGACGCCGAGCCGCGCCTCGTCGCCTGCAGGCCCGCCAACGCGGACGCCGTCGGGGCGCTCGCCGGCAAGGTCGGCGCCCAGGTGCTGACTCTCGGCACGAAGGGCGACGGCAGCCTCGCCGACCGCGCCCGGGGCAATCCGGACACGTTCGAGGACCACCCGTCCCGGCCGGAGGATCTGGCCGCGATCCTCTACACCTCGGGCACGACCGGTCGCTCCAAGGGCGCCATGCTGACCCACCAAAACCTCGCGTCGAACGCGGTTGTGCTGGCGCGGACCTGGCGCTTTTCCGGCGACGACGTGCTCCTGCACGCCCTGCCGATCTACCACACGCACGGGCTGTTCGTGGCGACGAACGTGGTGCTCCAGACCGGCGCCGGGATGATCTTCCTGCCCCGCTTCGACGCGGACGAGGTGATCTCGCTGCTGCCGCGGGCGACCGCCATGATGGGCGTGCCGACCTTCTACACCCGCCTCCTCGACCATCCAAAACTCACCCGGGAGCTCGTGGCGCATATGCGCCTGTTCGTCTCGGGCTCGGCGCCGCTTCTCGCCTCGACGCACCAGGAGTTCCAGGCCCGCACCGGGCACGCCATCCTCGAGCGCTACGGGATGACCGAGACCGGCATGAACACCTCGAACCCCTACGAGGGCGAGCGCATCGCCGGCACGGTGGGCTTCCCCCTCGAAGGGACCGAAATCCGCGTGACCGAGCCGGAGACCGGGCGCGTGCTCGGCACGGACGAGGTCGGCATGCTGGAGGTGCGCGGCCCGAACGTATTCAAGGGCTACTGGCGCATGCCGGAGAAGACGAAGGAAGAGTTTCGACCGGACGGGTTCTTCATCACCGGCGACCTCGGCAAGATCGACGCCCGCGGCTACGTCCACATCGTCGGCCGCGGCAAGGACCTGATCATCTCGGGGGGCTTCAACGTCTATCCGAAGGAGATCGAGCTCGCCATCGACGCCCTCGACGGGGTGCAGGAATCGGCGGTGATCGGCGTGCCGCATCCGGATTTCGGCGAGGGCGTCACCGCCGTGGTGGTGCGCCGCCCCGGCGCCGCGCTGGACGAGGCCGACGTCCAGAAGGCGCTGTCCGACAGGCTCGCGAAGTTCAAGCAGCCGAAGCGCGTCCTCTTCGTCGACGACCTGCCCCGCAACACCATGGGCAAGGTCCAGAAGAACCTTTTGCGCACGCAGTACGAGGACCTGTACCGGGGGTAGGGGCTCGACCGATCCGGTGAGGCGCCCCCTCCCGCGGGGCCGTGCGCCGACGGGACGTGGCTCCCTCTGTTGGCAGCATCTCCGAAGCAGCGCCCGGCCCCGAGGACCCCACCCGGCTCGGGGCCTGCGGCCCCGAGTCCGACCTCCCCGCAAAGGGGGGAGGTGGG
>DATLFZ010000325.1:0-14566 GCA_035540795.1 Beijerinckiaceae bacterium
CGTCGAAGCAGCGGTCGGCCTCGCCGAAATCGAAGGCGACCTCGTCGCAGGCGCGGAACAGGTGGCGCATGGCGCCGATGCGCTCCCGCATCACGGCGCGGATGTCGGCGGCGACCGGGCACTGGCCGAAATCCGCCGTCCAGGCGACCCGGAGCGAGCCGAGGTCGACCGGCCGGGCGGCGGCGACCGCCTCGGGATCGACGGGGAAGGCGAGCGGCTCGCGGTCGTCCATGCCGACCTGGGCGCAGAACAGGAGGCGCGTGTCGGCGACGTCCCGGCCCATCGGGCCGAGCACGGAGATCGGGGTCCAGCCGAGCCCGCGGGAATCCATCGGCACGAGGCCCGGGGAGGGGCGAAAGCCCACGACGCCGCAGATGGCGGCGGGGATGCGCAGCGACCCGCCGGTGTCGGAGCCCGTGCAGACCGGGAGCATGTCGCAGGCGAGCGCCGCCGCCGAGCCGCCCGACGAGCCGCCGGCGTTGAGGCGGGGGTCGAACGGGTTGCCGGTCGCGCCCCAGACCGGGTTGCGGGTGTTGGCGCCGGCGCCGAATTCGGGGACGTTGGTCTTGGCGACGATCACCGCGCCCGCCTCGCGCATGAGCGCCACCATGGCGCAGTCCTTGTCCGGGACGTGGTCCCGGTACAGGGGCGAGCCGTGGGTGGTGAGGAGGCCCGCCGTGTCGTGCAGGTCCTTGATGCCGGTCGGCAGGCCGTGGAGGGGACCGAGCGGCTCGCCGCGGCGGGCGGCGTCCTCGGCGGCGCGGGCCTCGCGCCGGGCCCGGTCGTAGTCCCGGGCGGTGACCGCGTTCACCGCCGGGTTCACCGCCTCGATCCGTTCGATGCAGGCCTCGAGGAGCTCGACCGGCGAGATCTCCTTGGTGCCGATGCGGCGGCGCAGTTCCACGCTGGACAGGGCGAGAAGCCCGTCGGAGGGGGACATGGGGCGTCCTCTCAATGGGTGGGCGTGAGCGGCACGGGGGCGGCGCCGGGCGGCCGGCGCAGGCAGGCGACCTGGTGGCCCGGCGCGACCTCGATGAGCGGCGGCACGGTGGTGCGGCAGACCGGCAGCGCATAGGGGCAGCGCGGGTGGAAATGGCACCCGGCGGGCGGGTTCATGGGGCTCGGCACCTCCCCCTGGAGGATGGCGCGGCGGGCCTTCTTCTTGGTCGGATCGGGGATCGGCGCCGCGTTGAGCAGCGCCTCCGTGTAGGGGTGGAGCGGCTGCGAGAACAGGGTGCGCTTGTCCGCGAGTTCGACGATGCGGCCGAGATACATGACCGCGATGCGGTGGCTCACGTGGCGCACGACGCCGAGGTCGTGGCTCACGAACAGGTAGCTGAGCCCGTACTCCTCCTGCAGGTCGATCATCAGGTTGAGCACCTGCGCCCGCACCGAGACGTCGAGCGCCGAGACCGGCTCGTCGGCGACGATCACGTCCGGCTCGACGGCGAGGGCCTTGGCGATGCCGAGGCGCTGGCGCTGGCCGCCCGAGAACTCGTGCGGGTATTTTCGCATGCTCTCCGGCCGCAGGCCGACCCGGGAGAAGAGCTGCGCCACGCGTTCCTCGCGCTGGGCGCCGGTCGCGAGGCCGAAATTGCGCATCGGCTCGCCGACGATGTCGCCGGCGGTGAGGCGCGGGTTGAGCGAGGAATACGGGTCCTGGAACACGATCTGGACCCGGCGCCGGTGCGGCCACATGGCGGCCGGGCCGAGATGCGTCACGTCCACGTCGCCGAGGACGATCTTGCCGGCGGTCGGCTCGATCAGCTTGAGCACCATGCGGCTGACGGTCGACTTGCCGCAGCCGGACTCGCCGACGAGGCCGAGGGTCTCGCCGCGCCGGATGTCGAAGCTGACCCCGTCGACGGCGCGCACGGCCCGCTTCTCGCGGCTGAACAGCCCGCCCCGGACCGGGAAGTGCTTGACGAGGTTCTCGACGGTGACGCTCGCCTCGCTCATGCGGCGGCCTCCAGCACCCGGGTCGCCTCCCAGCAGGCGACCGCGTGGCCGGCGCCGGTCGCCTCCAGCACCGGGCGCTCGGCCCGGCAGCGCTCGGTGGCGAAGGCGCAGCGCGGGGCGAAGGCGCAGCCCGGGATCGGCTGCGTCAGGGCCGGCACGATGCCGGTGATCTCGTGCAGGCGCGGGCGCCGCCCGGCGATCTCCGCGTCGTGGTCGAGATGGGGCAGCGCCCGCATCAGGCCGCGGGTGTAGGGGTGCATCGGGCGCGCGAACAGCTCCTCGACCGGCGCCTCCTCGACCTTGCGGCCGGCATACATGACGATGACGCGCTGCGTCGTCTCGGCGACCACGCCGAGGTCGTGGGTGATCATCACGATCGCGGTGCCGAACGTCTCCTTCAGCTCCAGCATCAGGTCGAGGATCTGGGCCTGGATGGTGACGTCGAGCGCCGTCGTCGGCTCGTCGGCGATCAGGACCTGCGGGTTGCAGGACAGGGCGATGGCGATCATCACCCGCTGGCGCATGCCGCCGGAGAGCTGGTGCGGGTACTCGTCGAGGCGCCGGCGGGCGTCGGCGATCTTGACGAGGTCGAGCATCTCCTTGGCCCGGTCGAGGGCCGAGCGCCACGGCACGCCCCAGTGCCGCACCACGTTCTCGGCGATCTGGGTGCCGATGGTGAGGACCGGGTTCAGGCTCGTCATCGGCTCCTGGAAGATCATCGAGATCTTGTGGCCGCGGATGGCCCGCATCTCCTCGTCGGGGAGCTTGGTGAGGTCGCGCCCCTCGAAGGTGACGGAGCCGGCGACGATGCGGCTCGTGTCCGCCGGCAGGAGGCGCAGGATCGAGAGCGCCGTCACCGACTTTCCGCAGCCGGATTCGCCGACGATGCCCAGCGTCTCGCCCCCGGTGAGGTCGAACGACACCCCGTCGACGGCGCGCACCACCCCGTCGCGGGTGAAGAAGTGGGTCGCCAGATCCCGGACCTCGAGGACGTTCACATGCGCCTCGCGAGCCGCGGGTCGAGCCGGTCGCGCAGCCCGTCGCCGAGCATGTTCACCGCGAGCACGGTGAGCGCCAGGAACACCCCCGGGATCAGGATGGTCCAGGGCGCGATCTGGAAGAAGGTGCGCCCCTGCGCGATGATGTTGCCCCAGCTCGGGATCTCGGGCGGCACGCCGGCGCCGAGGAAGCTCAAGCCGGCCTCGATCAGCATGGCCGAGGCGCAGACGTAGGTCGCCTGGACGATGAGCGGCGCCATGGTGTTCGGCAGGATGTGGCGCACGAGCAGCATCAGGTTGCGGGTGCCGCCGGCGAGCGCGCTCTCGATGTAAGGCTGCGCCCGGATGGCGAGGACGACGCTGCGCACGACGCGGGCGATGCGCGGCACCTCGGGGATGACGATCGCCACGATGACGATGCCGAGCCCGGGCCGGGTCAGGGTGATGAGCGCGATGGCGAGCAGGATCGACGGGATCGCCATGATCCCGTCCATGACCCGCATCAGGATCGCGTCGACCGCCTTGAAGTAGCCGCACAGGAGCCCGATCGCGAGGCCGATCACGCTCGAGATCACCGCCACCGAGATGCCGACGATCAGCGAGACGCGTGCACCCCACACGGTGCGGGCGAAGACGTCGCGGCCGAACTGGTCGGTGCCGAACCACCACCGCTCGGAGGGCGCCCGCAGCCGGTTCACCGGCGACAGCCGGAAGGGGTCGCCGACGAGGAGCGGCGCGAACAGGGCCATCGCCACGAGGAGGGTCAGGATCACCGCCCCGATGAAGATGGTCGGGTTGCGCCGGATCGCGTCGCCGAGGCGGGAGAGGCGGGACGGGGCCGTCGGAGCGGCGAAGGTTTCCGCGATCGCGACCATGTCAGTACCGGATGCGCGGGTCGAGGAAGACGTAGGAGATGTCGATCATCAGGTTGATCAGCACCTTCGCCCCGGCGAAGACGATGATCAGCCCCTGCACGATCGGGTAGTCGCGCTTCAGGACCGCGTCGACGGTGAGGCGGCCGAGGCCGGGGATGTTGAACACCGTCTCGGTGATGACGACGCCGGAGATGAGAAGGGTGACGCCGATGCCGATCACGGTGACGATCGGCACCGAGGCGTTCTTGAGCGCGTGCAGCATCAGCACCCGCTGGTCCGACAGCCCCTTCGAGTTGGCGGTGCGGATGTAGTCCTGCGACAGCACCTCCAGCATCGAGGCGCGGGTGATGCGGGCGATCAGCGCCATGTAGGCGATGCCGAGCGTCAGCGAGGGCAGGACGAGGCTCTCGGCGAAGGGCCAGAACCCCTGCGAGATCGGCCGGTAGCCCTGGACCGGCAGCCAGCCGAGCTTCACCGAGAAGATGAAGATGAGCACGTAGCCGACGAGGAACACCGGCAGGGCGAAGCCCATCACGGCGAACACCATCACCACCCGGTCGACGAGCTTGTGCGCCTTCCAGGCGGCGAGCACGCCGATCGGGATCGACAGGCACACCGCGACGAGGAGCGTCGACAGGGTGAGCGCGATGGTCGGCTCGAGGCGCTGGGCGATGAGCCGCGTCACCGGCATGTTGGAGAAGATCGAGGTGCCGAAATCGCCCTGGGTCAGGCCCCAGAGCCACAGGGCGAACTGCTCCAGCACCGGCCGGTCGAGGCCGAGCTTGGCCCGCACGGCGGCGATCGCCTCCGCGGTCGCGTCCTCGCCGGCGATGATGGCGGCGGGGTCGCCCGGCGCCAGCCGCAGGAGGAAGAACACGAAGACCGCGACCACCGCCATGACGGGGATGGTCGCGAGCAGTCGCCGCAGGATGTAGGCGATCACGACGGGCGCTCCGCCGAGCGCGTCCCGCGCGCCCTCACTTCTTGCGGATGTTCCACAGGACCGCGAGGCCTGTGTTCGGCACGATGCCCTCGATCCGGTCGGAGCGGAACGCCATCGGCGAGGTCCACTGGCCGAAGGGCACGTAGACCACGTTCTCGACCGCGCGGGTGTGCAGGTCGCGGGCGATCTTCTTCTTCTCCTCGTCTGTGTGGGCGAAGGCGAAGTCGTTGCGCAGCTTCTCGATCTCCGGATCGCACGGCCAGCCGAACAGGCCCTTGTCGCAGGCGGCGCCGATCCAGGTGTGCAGGACCGGGTGCGCGGCCGTGACCGTGCCGGTGGTGGTGACGAAGATGTTCCAGCCGCCCTGCGCCGGGGGCTCCTTCCGGGCCCGGCGGGAGACGACCGAGCCCCAGTCCATCGCCTGGGCGTCGACGTTGAGGCCGGCCTCGCGCATCGCCTGGATCAGCACCTGCGTCGCCGGCGAGATGGTGACGTGGTCGGTCGCCTGGAGGACGGTGATCGGCTCGCCCTTGTAGCCGGCCTCCTTGAACATCTCGAGGGCCTTCTTCGGGTTGTACTCCTTCATCAGGTGGCTGCCGCCGTCGTTGGCGAGCGCCGAGCCGCAGGTCAGGAGCCCGTGGCAGACCGTGTAGTATTCCGGGTCGCCGACGATCGCGCGCAGGAAGTCCTCCTGGTTGATCAGGTAGTACATCGCCTGGCGCGCCTTCACGTTGTCGAAGGGCGGGTGCAGGTGGTTGAGGCGGATCATGCCGGCATGCGAATCGAGCTTGCCGGTGCGCATGAGCTGGACGCCGCGGGCCTTCTGCAGGATCGGGATGAAGTCGATGTTGGGCTGCTCGAGCAGGTCGACCTCGCCGTTGACGAGGGCCGACATGGCGGTCTGCGGATCGGAGATCCAGACGAGCTCGATGCGGTCGACGCCGGGCACCTTGCTGCCGGCGAAGCCGGACGGGCGCTCGTTGCCCGGCCGCGGCACGTAGTCCGCGTTCTTCAGGTACACGGTCTTGCTGCCCGGCACCCACTGGTCCTTGGCGAACTTGAACGGGCCGGAGCCGATCGCCTCGGTGATCTGCGTGTTCGGGTCGGTCTGGGCCTCCTTCTCGCGCATGATGATCGGCACCGAGGTGCCGGTCTTGCCGAGCGTCTCCAGCACCATGCCGTAGGGCTGCTTGAGGGTGAGGCGGACGGTCTTGTCGTCGACCGGCTCGAACTTGTCGGTGAAGGAGAACAGGCGCTGGCCGGCGGGATCGCGGGCGCCCCAGCGGCGCAGGGACGCGACCACGTCCTTCGACGTGACCGGGCTGCCGTCATGGAACTTGAGGCCGTCGCGCAGGGTGAAGGTGTAGACCTTGCGGTCCTCGCTGATCTCGTACTTGCCGACCATCTGCGGCTGCGGCCGGCCGTCCTCGTCGTTCCCGAACAGGGTGTCGTAGACGAGCATGCCGTGGATGCCGGCGATGGTCTGGGTGGTCCAGAAGGGGTCGAGGGTGCGCACGTCGGCGTGCATCACCGCGCGAAGGACCTTCTCCTGCGCCTGGGCGATGGTGCCGAACGCGGTCCCGGCGGCGACGATCGCGGCGAGCGCGCCGAGGCGGCAGGCCTTGGAAGCGAAATGGCGGAACATCGGTCCTCCCCTTTGTAGGCTTGTGCCGGGGAGTATGTCCGGCCCCGCGGCGGGGCGCAATGGCGAGAATGGCTGCCGCTCGCCCCTCAGGCGGCGATCAGCTCCCGCCCGTCGTGGCCGGCGATGGTCGCCTCGACGATCGCGCCCGCCGGCACCGGGCGGCGGAAGCGCACCGGGGCGAAGCCTTCCGTGCGGCCGAGATCGCCGGTCTCGGTGAGGACGCGCCGGCGGGCGCCGACCTCGCCGGAGAGATGCCGCCGGAGGGCCGCCTCCCCCTTGTCGCGAAGGCGCCGGGCGCGGTCCTTGACGACGTCGCGGGGGACTTGCGGCATCCGGGCGGCCGGCGTGCCGGACCGGGGCGAGAACGGAAAGACGTGCAGATGCGTGAGCCCGCATTCGTCGACGAGGTCGAGGGAGCGGGCGAACATGGCCTCGTCCTCGGTCGGGAAGCCGGCGATGAGGTCGGCGCCGAACACCACGTCCGGGCGCAGCCGGCGGACCTCGGCGCAGAAGCGGATCGCGTCGTCGCGCAGGTGCCGGCGCTTCATGCGCTTGAGGATCAGGTCGTCGCCCGCCTGCAGCGAGAGGTGCAGGTGCGGCATCAGCCGCTCCTCCTCGGCGAGCGCCGCCAGAAGCTCCGGATCGGCCTCGACGGAGTCGATGGACGAGATGCGCAGGCGCGGGAGCGCCGGCACATGCCGCAGGATCGCCCGCACCAGGGTGCCGAGCTTCGGCGCGCCGGGCAGGTCCTTGCCGTAGCTCGTGATGTCGACGCCGGTGAGCACCACCTCCCGGCTGCCGTGCTCGGCGAGAAGGCGCACCTGGTCGACGACGACGCCCATCGGCACCGAGCGCGAGTTCCCGCGGCCGTAGGGGATGATGCAGAACGTGCAGCGGTGGTCGCAGCCGTTCTGGACCTGGACGAAGGCGCGGGTGCGCCCGCGCATGCCCTCGACGAGGTGCGGCGCCGTCTCACGCACCGCCATGATGTCGTCGACGAGGATCTTTTCGCCCGCGGCGAGGTCGAGGGCGGCCCAGGCCTCGGGCCGCGTCTTGGCGTCGTTGCCGAGGACGCGGGCGACCTCCGGCATCGCCGCGAAGCCCTGCGGCTCGACCTGCGCGGCGCAGCCGGTCACGACGATGCGCGCGCTTGGCCGCTCGCGGGCGAGGCGGCGGATCGCCTGGCGCGCCTGCCGGGTCGCCTCGGCGGTGACCGCGCAGGTGTTGACGACGACGAGGTCGTCGTGCCCGGCCGCCTCCGCCTGGCGCCGGATCGCCTCGGATTCGGCCGCGTTCAGCCGGCAGCCGAAGGTGACGACGTCGACGGTCATGGGAAGGGCCCGTCATCCCGGGCGAGCGAAGCGAGAGCCGGGATCCGGTTCAGGACGGCGGGTGAGCGAAGCCGCGCTCCTCGTCCGGCCCGCGATCCCGGATCGGCCTGCGGCCGTCCGGGATGACGAGCATGGGACAGGCGGGCCATCAGGCGGCCCCCGCAAGGAGCTCGGGAGGCAGCGTGCCTTCCCATTCGAGCTCGACCGGGCCGGTCATGAGCACGTGGTCGTCGGCGCGCCAGGCGATCAGGAGGTCGCCGCCGGGGAGCGTCACCGTCGCCTCACGGCCGGTGCGCCGCAGCCGCGCCGCCGCCACGAGCGCCGCGCAGGCGGCCGAGCCGCAGGCCCGGGTCAGGCCGGCGCCCCGCTCCCAGACCCGCAGCCGGATGTGCTGCCGGTCGATCACCTGCGCGAGGGAGATGTTGGCGCGCTCGGGGAAGATCGGGTGGTTCTCGAGCAGCGGCCCGATCTTCGCCAGGTCGTAGGCGTCGGGGTCGTCGACGAAGAACACCGCGTGCGGGTTGCCCATGCCGACGGCGGCGGGGGAGTGCAGGATCGGGGCGTCGATCGGCCCGATCTGCAGCTCGATCCGGCGGGTGTCCTGGAAGGGGTCGCGCAGGGGGATCTCGTTCCAGGCGAGCTGGGGCGTGCCCATGTCCACCGTGTAGAGGCCGCCCTCCGCCTCCTCGACGGGCAGGAGCCCCGCCTTGGTCTGGAGGAGCAGGCGCCGGCCCGGCCGGGCCATGATCGGATCGTGCAGCATCGCCCAGGCGACGCAGCGCGTGCCGTTGCCGCAGGCGCCGGCTTCGGAGCCGTCCGTGTTGTGGATGCGCAGATACCCGTCCGTGCCCGGCGCGACGGGATCGTGGATCACCATGAGCTGGTCGAAGCGCGACCGCGGATGCCCGGCGATGGCGCGCGCGTCCTCCGGCCGGACCCGCAAAGCCGTGCCGCGCAGGTCGAGCACGACGATCTCGTTGCCGAGGCCGTTCATCTTGAGGAAGCGGAGATTGGCGAGGGGGTTCATGGCGGAGCGACGGAAAGACGCCTCCATATGGGGGAAAGTCGCGCCGGGCGCGAGGGGCGGCGGCGCGCCGCCTCGTGCCCGGTCCGGATCGCTCCTATGCTGCCGGCGATCGACGTTCCGAATCGGCGCCGCCCATGAACGCTCTCCGCCTGCTCCTCGCCGCCTGCCTCCTCGCGGCTCCCCTCGGGGTCGGCCTCGCCCAGACGCCCGGGGCGGTCCCGCCCGCTCCGCCGGTGCAGACGGACCGCCCCACGCTCCTGCCGGAGCGGGGCGACCCGATGGACGTGGACGAGGTCGAGCTCGCCCCGAAGCCCGCCGCGGTCCTGACCGGCTCGAGCACCTGGGACGACGGGCTCGCCAATCTCCGCCAGGCCTTCGCCACCATCGAGCAGGAGCTCGACAAGGCGGGGCTGAAGCCGCGCGGACGCCCGCTCGCCACCTTCGTCGAGACCGACGACATGGGCTTTCGCTACGAGGCGATGGTCCCGATCGACGCGATCCCGGAGGGGCGGGTGGCGCTGAGCCGCGAGGTCCGCTTCGGCCGCACGCCGGAGGGCCGGGCCTTCCGCTTCGTCCACCGCGGCCCCTACGAGGAGATCGACCAGACCTACGAGACGATTACCGCCTATCTCGACGCCAAGGGCATCCTGGTGCGCGACGCCTTCACCGAGGAATACGCCACCGACCCGACCACGGCGCAGGATCCCGACCTCGAGGTCAACATCTTCGTCCTGCCGCGCTGAGCGGCGGGCACGACGGGCGCGGGCGAGGCTTCGCTCCCTAGCGCGGCTGTAACGCCGGGTGGTCCGTCTGCCCGGTGCGGACGTGTTCCGGGCGGATGCCGAGGGCGAACAGGCGGCCGGGGAGGCGCCGCAGCAGCGGCCATTGCATCATCTTCATGAAGAGCGGCGCGCGCGGCCGCCGGCCGGGGCTTCCAAGCGCCGGGCCGATCAGCCTGTTCTGCATGAGGACCTGGAAGAACTGGGTCGTCCGGGCCGGGAACGCCCGGCGCCGCTGGACCTTCGCGAGCGTGTCCGTCGTCACCGTCCGCTCCCGCAGGGGCTCCGCGAGGATGTTGGCGGCGGCGACCGCGTCCTGGACCGCGAGATTGACCCCGACGCCGCCGATCGGCGACATCGCGTGCGCCGCGTCGCCGATGCAGAGCAGGCCGGGGCGATACCAGCGCCGCAAGCGGTCGACCTCGACGGTGAGCAGTTTCACGTCATCGAATGTGTCGATCTCGTGCAGCCGGTCACCGAGCAGCGGCGCCATGGCGGCGACCTGCGCGCGGAAGCGATCGAGTCCGGCTCGCCTGACCTCGTCGGCGCTGCCTTTCGGGATGAGGAAGGCGCATTGCCAGTAGTCGCCGCGGTTGAGCATGACCATCATCCGCCCGCTTTCGATGCGGCCGAGCACGTCGTCGGGGTCGCTCGCCTGGCGGGAGACGCGGAACCACAGCACGTCCATCGGCGCGTGAAGGTTCTCCACCCGCAGGCCGGCGGCGTCGCGCAGCCGCGAGCGGCGGCCGTCGCACGCGACGGTCAGATCGGCCCGGATCTCGACGGGCCCCTCCGCCGTGGTCGCGCGCACGCCGGCGACCCGATCCCCGTCGAAGACGAGGTCGGTCGCCTCGGCCTCCATCCGCAGATCGAAGGACGGATAGCGCCTCGCCCGGCCGGCGACGAAGTCGAGGAAATCCCATTGCGGCATCAGCGCGATGAACTTGCAGCGCACGGGAAGGTGCTCGAAATCGCCGATGGCGAGCCTGTCGTCGCCGATCTGCAGCTTCAGTTCCCTGATCCGGGAATGGGGAAGGGCGAGGAATTCCTCGAGCAGACCGAGCTCGTGCATCAGTTCCAGCGTCGAGGGGTGGATCGTGTCGCCGCGGAAATCGCGCAGGAAATCCGCATGCTTCTCGAGCACGAGAACGGCGATCCCGGCGCGGGCCAGGAGGAAGCCGAGCATCATCCCGGCCGGCCCTCCGCCGACGACGCAGCAGGTGGTGTCGATCCGCGTCATGGGCGGCTCCGCGGAGGCTAGGCCTGCCAGACCTCCCCCGGGCGCATCGGCCGGAAGCGCTCGGGCGGGACCTCCTTCTCCTCGAGGGCGGCGGCGAGGTCGCGCAGGGGATGGTCGATCGCCTCGTTGGTGAGGCGGAACGTGCCCCAATGGTGGCCGAGCACCTGCGCGGCGCCGGTGTCGAGCATGATCTGGACGGAATCGGCGGGGTTCACGTGCTGGGCCTGCATGAACCAGCGCGGCTCGTAGGCGCCGATCGGCAGGAGCGCGAGGCGCACCGGCCCGAACCGGTCGCGCAGGTCCCGGAACAGGGAGCCGTCGCCGTAGCCCGTGTCGCCGACATGGTAGATCGGCCCGTGCGGGGTCTCGAGGAGGTAGGACGCCCAGAGCGCCATGCGCCGGTCGTTGAGGCCCCGGGCCGACCAGTGGAAGGCGGGCACGAGGTGGGCGGTCACCTCCGGCGACAACGCGACGGCCTCGCCCCAGTCCCGCGCCTCGACGGCGACGTCCGGGTCGTGGCCGCGCACGATGGCGTCGTTGCCGAGCGGCGCCACGATGCGCGGCCGGTCGCGCCGCCACAGGCGGGCGAGGGTGGCGAGGTCGAGGTGGTCGTAATGGTTGTGCGTGATCAGCACGACGTCGATCCGCGGCAGGTCGTCGAAGGCGATCCCCGGCGGATTGACCCGGCGCGGCCCGGCGAACTGAAAAGGGCTCGCCCGCTCGACGAAGACGGGATCGGTGAGGACGTTGAGCCCGGCGACCTGGATCAGGAAGGCGGCGTGGCCGACGAGGGCCACGCGCAGGCCGTCCACGCGCGGCGGCGGGGTGTCCCGGAAGGGGCTCGGGAAGGTCTCCGGCCAGGCCTCCCGGCCGCCGCCCATGTGCCAGCGCAGGAGTTCGGCGAGGCCCTTGTCGGAGGGGCCGCCCGGCATGAAGAAGCGCACCCCGTCGAAATGGTCCGAGACCGGGCCCTGGTAGTAGGGGTTGCGGCTGCGCGCCATGGCCGAGTACCCGATTCCGCTCGCGCCGAGGAGGGCCGGGACGCCGAGCCATGCGAGGAAGGTCCGCCGGTTCATCCGGGCAAGATGGTCCGCCCGGCGGCGGGATCAAGGCGGGCGCTGGCCGATGCGCTCGCGGCGGTGCCGGCCGAGGGCCGCCGCGCCGGCGACCGCGCCGAGGCCGAGGGCGAGGCCCGCCGCCAGGAGGCTGCCGCGCACCGCGGCGGAGGAGAGGGCGGTCACGCTCGGGTGGCTGCGGTCGTCGAAGCGCCCGTGCGCGCCGTGATCGCCCGGAACCGGGGCGAACAGGTTGCCGTCCCGGTCGCCGCCGGGCTCGTCGGTCATCTGGCCGTCCCAGGCGTCCCGCGCCATCATGCCGTCGAGCCACCCGGGGGCGACCATCTGGCCCAAAATCGCCTCCCAGGTCGGCTTGCCGATCCAGACTTCCCGTGGTGCGTCCATGGCGGCGTCGAACACCGCCTCGGCGACCGGCTCCGGATCGTGGATCGGCGGCACCGGCTGCGCGGCGCGCGGCATGCGGCTGCGCGACCAGTCGAATTGCGGCGTGTTCACCGCCGGCAGGTGGACCATGGTGACCCGGATCGGGCTGTCCTCGTGGATCAGCTCGGTGCGCAGCGAATCGGTGAAGCCGCGGGCGGCGGCCTTGGCGGCGCAATAGGCCGCCTGGAGCGGGATCGACCGGTAGGCGAGCGCCGAGCCGATCTGCACGATCGTGCCGGCGCGGGCCGGGCGCATGTGGCGCAGGGCCGCCAGCGTGCCGTGGACCTGGCCGAGATAGGTCACCTCGGTGACGCGCCGGAACTCCGCCGGGGTCACCTTGGCGATCGGCGCGAAGATCGTCGCCATGGCGTTGTTGACCCAGACGTCGAGGGCGCCCCAGCGGCGCACCACCCGGTCGGCGGCGGCGAAGACCGTGTCGGCGTCGGCCACGTCCGCCTCGATCGGCAGCGCCTCGCCGCCGAGCCGCTCGATCTCCCGGGCCGCGCTCGCGAGGCGCTCGGGGCCGCGGGCGATCACGGCGACCCGCCAGCCGCGCCGGGCGAAGGCGGCGGCGACCGCCCGCCCGACCCCGGCGGAGCCGCCGGTGACGACCGCGACCGGCCGATGGCTCCCGTTCCCCGCCATGTCAGTCGACCGGATAGGCCATGGTGCTGAGGAGCGCGAGCTCCGCCTTGCGGGAATCGAGCCGCGTGTGCTGGACCACGATCGGCACGTCGGACTCGATCAGCGACGCGTAGTCCGTGTCCCGCGGGATCTCCTCCGGGTCGTCGAGCTCGTTGAAGCGCAGGTGGACCGTGCGCTTCGCCGGCAGCTTGACCCGGTAGGGTCCGACCGGGTCGCGGTCCTCGAAGTAGATCGTGATGGCGACGTTGGCGTCGCGCTCGCCCGCGTTCAGCATGCAGAGCGTCTCGTGCGAGACGAAGGCGGGGTCGTCGCTCGAGCTGTCGCCCGGAATGTAGCCCTCGGCGATGGCCCAGCGGCGGCGTCCGATCTCCGGCATGTCCACTCCCTTCCGTTGCGAGGCGCTAACGGAAGGGCGCCGCGACGGTTCCGGCGCTCAGCCGCGCCGGATGAGCGTCCCGGCGCCGTGGTCGGTGAAGAGCTCGAGCAGGACCGCATGCGGCACCTTGCCGTCGAGGATGACCACCGCCTCGACCCCCTGTTCGAGGGCGTAGATGCAGGTCTCGATCTTGGGGATCATGCCGTCGGTGATGGTGCCGTCGGCGATGAGGCGCCGGCAATCGTCGACGGTCATCTCGGGGATGAGCTGCCTGTCCTTGTCGAGGACGCCGGGCACGTCGGTGAGGAGGAGGAGGCGCTTCGCGCCCATCGCCCCCGCGATGGCGCCGGCGAAGGTGTCGGCGTTGACGTTGTAGGTCTGGGCGTCGGCCCCGACCGCGACCGGGGCGAGGACCGGGATCAGCTCGGCCTTCAGCACCGCGTCGAGGACGCTGCGGTCCACCTTCTCGGGCTCGCCGACGAAGCCGAGGTCGACGTGGCGCTCGATGTTCGAATCCGGGTCGGTGACGGTGCGGGTCGCCTTGCGGGCGAGCACCATGTTGCCATCCTTGCCGCACAGGCCGATGGCCTTGCCGCCCTCGGCCGAGATCCAGCCGACGATTTGCTTGTTGATGGAGCCGGCGAGCACCATCTCGACGATCTCGACGGTGGCCTGGTCGGTGACCCGCAGGCCCGCCTTGAACTCGGAGCGGATGCCGAGCTTGTCGAGCATCTTTCCGATCTGCGGTCCGCCCCCGTGCACCACGATCGGCTTCAGGCCCGACTGCTCGAGCAGCACGATGTCCTCGGCGAAGTCCTCGGCGGCGGCGCGGTCGCCCATGGCGTGGCCGCCGTACTTGATGACCACCACCTCCTCGTCGTAGCGCTGCATGTGCGGCAAGGCCTGCACCAGGATTTCGGCCTGCACATGCACGTCGGGCAGTTCGGTCATCGCGTCTCTCCTCGGGCGGCGCCTTCTAGCGCAGGTGCACCGCGCCCGGAAAGCCGCGCGCGGGCCGGGCCGCCCCGCCGGGCGCGAAATTCGCCGCATTCCGGGCGGAGAAGCCCCGGCGGGATCGCGGAAAGCCGCCTGTGACGCGCGTACTGGCCTTCGCCTCTCTCCTCCTCGCCGCGACCGCGGCGCTCGCCGAGCGGGACCCCGCCCTCGACCGGGCCGGCGGCGGCTGGGCCGACGAGGTCCAGCAGGCGATCGGCCGCGGCCGCGGCGGCGCTCCCGCCGGCCAGGGGCG
>DATLFZ010000326.1:0-4581 GCA_035540795.1 Beijerinckiaceae bacterium
TCCCCTCCCCTTGAAGGGGAGGGGCGAGCGGGGCGAGAGGGTCGCGCAGGCTCTCCGGGCCGCCTCCACACCCTCTACATCTCCCCGCTGAAAGCCCTCGCGGTCGACATCGCCCGCAACCTGGAAGCGCCGATCCGGGACATGGCCCTGCCGATCCGGGTCGAGACCCGCACCGGCGACACGCCGGCCCACAAGCGCGCCCGCCAGATCGAGCGCCCCCCCGACATCCTGCTCACCACCCCCGAGCAGCTCGCCCTCCTCCTCGCCCATCGCGAGGCGCGGGAGCTGTTTTCCGGCCTGCGCCGGGTCGTCCTCGACGAGCTGCATTCCCTCGTCACGTCCAAGCGGGGCGACCTCCTGGCGCTCGGCCTCGCCCGCCTGCGGGCGCTCGCCCCCGGCCTGTCGGCGGTCGGCCTCTCGGCGACGGTGCGCGAGCCGGACGACCTGCGCCGCTACCTCGTCGCGCAGGGGCCCGGGCCGGCCGCCCTCGCCGACCTCGTCGTCGTGGAGGGGGGCGCCAAGCCCGACCTCGCCATGCTGGAGATCGACGAGCCCCTGCCCCTCGCCGGCCATCTCGCGGCCCTGTCGATGCCGGCGATCTACGACCTCGTGCGCCGGCACCGGACCACGCTCGTCTTCGTGAACACCCGACTCCAGGCCGAGTTCGTGTTCCAGGAGCTCTGGAACCTCAACGACGAGGGGCTCGCGATCGCGCTCCACCACGGCTCCCTCAATGTCGGCCAGCGCCGGCGGGTGGAGGCGGCGATGGCGGCGGGCAAGCTGCGCGCCATCGTCTGCACCTCGACGCTCGACCTCGGCATCGACTGGGGCGACGTCGACCTCGTCGTCAACGTCGGCGCGCCGAAGGGGGCGAGCCGCATCATGCAGCGCATCGGGCGCTCGAATCACCGCATGGACGAGCCCTCGAAGGCCTATCTCGTCCCCGCCAACCGGTTCGAAATCCTCGAATGCCGGGCCGCCCTCGACCTCGTCGAGGCGGCGGCGCAGGACACGCCGGATGCCCGCGCCGGGGCCCTCGACGTGCTCTGCCAGCACATTCTCGGACTCGCCTGCGCAGAGCCCTTCGACGCCGACGCCCTCTTCGCCGAGGTGCGCTCGGCCGCGCCCTACGGCTGGATCGACCGCAAGGACCTCGACGACTGCGTCGCCTTCGTCGCCACCGGCGGCTACGCGCTGCGCTCCTACGAGCGCTTCGCCAAGATCGTGCGCGGGGCCGACGGCCTGTGGCGCGTGCGCGACGGCCGGGTCGCCCAGCAATACCGGCTCAACGTCGGCACCATCGTCGAATCGACCATGATCCGGGTGCGGCTCGCCCGCGGCTCGCGGGCGAAGCCCGGCGCCGTGCTGCCGCGGGGCGGGCGCGTGCTCGGCGAGATCGAGGAGTACTTCGCCGAGACGCTGACCATCGGCGACACCTTCGTCTTCGCCGGCGAGGTGCTGCGTTTCGAAGGGATCGTCGAGGACGAGGTCCTGGCGAGCCGCACCGCCGCCGGGACCGACCCCAAGATCCCCGCCTATGCGGGCGGCAAATTCCCCCTGTCGAGCTTCCTCGCCGAGCGGGTGCGCGGCATCCTCGCCGACCCGTTCGAATGGGACAGGCTGCCGGCCCAGATGGTCGAATGGCTCCTGCAGCAGCGCCGGCGCTCGGTCCTGCCGGCCCCGCGGGACCTCCTCGTCGAGACCTTCCCCCGGGCCGGGCGGCACTACCTCGTCGCCTTCCCCTTCGAGGGCCGCCTCGCCCACCAGACGCTGGGCATGCTCCTGACCCGCCGCCTCGAACGCGCCCGCATGCGCCCGCTCGGCTTCGTCGCCAACGATTACGGGCTCGCGGTGTGGGGCCTCGGCGACGTGACCGCGCGGGTCGGGGCGGAGCCCGGCTTCCTTGACGACCTCTTCTCGGAGGACATGCTCGGCGACGACCTCGAGGACTGGCTCGCCGAATCGGCCCTGATGAAGCGCACCTTCCGGGCCTGCGCCATCATCGCCGGGCTGATCGAGCGCCGTTTCCCGGGCCAGGAGAAGACCCGCAAGCAGGTGACGATCTCGACCGACCTCGTCTACGACGTGCTGCGCAAGCACGAGCCCGGCCACGTGCTCCTGCGGGCCGCGCGGGCGGATGCGGCAACGGGGCTTCTCGACGTGCGCCGCCTCGGCATGATGCTGAAGCGCATCCAGGGGCGAATCGTGCACAAGGGCCTCGACCGCGTCTCCCCCCTCGGCGTCTCGGTGATGCTCGAGATCGGGCGCGAGCGCGTGTTCGGGGAAGGCGCCGACGAGCTCCTGGCCGAGGCCGAGGCGCAGCTGATCGAAGAGGCTCTGGCGTGACCGCGCTGGCGAGACTGAAGCAGGATGACATCGCGATCTCCGGGCTCCCCGCCCGGCTCGACCTCGCGGGCGCGCTCCTGTTCCCGGACGAGGGCATCTTGGTCGTCGCCGACCTGCACCTCGAGAAGGGCTCGTCCTTCGCCCGGCGCGGACAGATGCTGCCGCCCTACGACACCCGCGAGACCCTCGCCGCGCTCGCCCTCGTCGTCGCCCGCCACCGGCCCCGCACCGTGATCGCGCTCGGCGACAGTTTTCACGACGTCGACGGGCCGGCGCGGCTCGGGCGCGACGAGCGCGAGGCGATCGCCGCCGTCCAGGCCGGGCGCGACTGGATCTGGATCACCGGCAATCACGACCGCGCTTTGCCGCCCGAGATCGGCGGCGAGGTCGCGGCGGAATTTCAGCTCGGCCCCCTCACCCTGCGCCACGAGCCGAAGCCGGGTGAGCAGGCCGAGATCGCCGGGCACCTGCACCCGGCCGGCAGGGTCGTCCTGCGCGGCCGCGGCGTGCGCCGGCGCTGCTTCCTCACCGACGGGCGCCGCTGCGTGCTGCCCGCCTTCGGCGCCTATGCGGGCGGCCTCAATGCCTGCGACCCCGCCTTCCGGCCGCTCTTCCCCGGCGGCTTCACCGCCCACCTCCTCGGCGAAGGCCGCATCTTCGCCGTCGGCCGGGCGCTGCTGGCGGGGGATTAGCCTCGGCCCCCCAGGCCGAGCAGCGTGTCCCGGTCGGCGTCGGCGGCGAGGTGGAAGAGGACGTCGCCGGGCTCGACGAGAGCGGGCACCCGGCGGCACAGGACGAGCCCGCCTTCCTCGAAGCGCACCGGCTCCGGCGGCCGGTCCGGGCGTTCGAGGTCGTGCAGCCATCCGGCGATTCGGCCGGGCTCGACGGTGTCGCCGAGGCGCACCGCCGGCTCGAACAGGCCGCGCCCCGGAGAACGCAGGAAGTGCCGCTGCTCGACGACGAGGAGGCGGGTTTCGGGCGGCGGCTCCCGATCCGACGCCAGAATCCCCGCATGCGCCAGGATGCGGCGCGCGCCGCGCAGGGCGATGCCGACCGTGTCCGGGGTTGCGGCCCCGCCGCCGCCGATCTCCGCCGCGAGGGCGGTCTTGCCCGCGCGCAGAGCCGTCGCGACCAGGGTGCCGGTCGCCTCCGGCCGGGCGACCACGGCGGTGAGCGGCGCGCCGAAGGCGACGAGGGCGTCGAGGACCGGGCCCGCGTCCCGGTCTTCCGGCAGGCGTCCCCAGGCGCAGGGCAGGTACTCCATCGACCGCCCGCCGGAATGGAGGTCGAGGACGAGGTCGGCTTCGGGCAGGAGGAGCCGGGTCACCGCCTCGGCGATCCGGCTGGTGACGCCGCCGGAGGGATCCCCCGGAAAGAGGCGGGCGAGGTTGCCGGAATCGATCGGCGAGGTGCGCCGGCCGGCCCGCGCCGCGGGAAGGTTCATGGCCGGGACGAGGATCACCCGCCCGCGCAGCCGCGCCGGGTCGAGCTCGCGGGACAGCCGCAGCAGCGCGATCGGTCCCTCGGGCTCGTCGCCGTGGACGCCGCCGGCGAGCATGGCGGTCGGGCCCGGCGCCCCGTGCAGGACCACCACCGGCACCACCACCTGGCCGTAACCGGACTCGTCGCGGGACCAGGGGATGCGCAGCGCGCCGAGGTGCCGCCCCGGCGCGTCGAGGGGCACGTCGAGGGTCCCGCTCATGCGAAGGCGGCGGCGTTGGCGAACAGGCCGGGCGTGCCGCCGGAATGGAGGAAGGTGACCGTCTCGCCCGGCCCGATCACCCCCGCGGAGCGGGCCGCGGCGAGGCCCGCCAGCGCCTTGCCGGTATAGACCGGGTCGAGCACCAGCGCCTCGGTGCGCCCGGCGAGGCGGACCGCCTCGATCCCCGCCGGACTCGGCAGGCCGTAGCCGGGGCCGATCTGGTCGTCGAGGAGAACGAAGTCGTCGGGCGAAAGCCGTTCGGCGATCCCGGCGAGCGCCGCGGCCTGGCCGGCGGCCTCCACGATCCACGGCCTCAGCCGCGCCGCCGGCTGCTGGACGCTGATCCCGATCAGGCGCACCTCCCGCCTCAGGCGCTTGAAGCCGAGGGCGAGCCCCGCGAGGGTGAGGCCCGAGCCGCAGGCGACGACGACGGCGTGGGCGCCCTCCCCGGCCGCCGCCTGGATCGCGGGCGCCGCCGTCGCGCCGGTGAGCTGGACGATCCGGGGACGCCCGCCCGCCGCCCGCACCTCCTC
>DATLFZ010000327.1:0-8457 GCA_035540795.1 Beijerinckiaceae bacterium
ACGCTTCCCGCCCTGGGACCGGCGCGCGCCCTCGGCTTCTCGCTCGCCGAGGCCGCCTTCACGACGGTCACGATCCTGTGGATCATCTTTCCGGCCCTGTGCATCTACGAACTCCAGAACCGCTCGGGCGCGTTCGACGAGCTGCGTCGCGCGCTGGCGCGGATCTCCGGCGAGCCGCGCATCCTCGCCCTCCTCGTCGCCTGGTTCTTCGGCCTGTTCATGGAGGGGGCGGCCGGGTTCGGGACGCCGGTGGCGCTCGCGGCGCCGCTCCTCGTCGGCATCGGCTATTCGCCGATGCGCGCCGTGACCCTCGCCCTCGTCGGGCACGCCGCCGGGGTCTCCTTCGGCGCGGTCGGCACCCCCGTACTGGCGCAGGTCGCGATCACCGATTTGTCCCCGCTCGCCGTCTCGCGGACGACCGGCCTCCTGCACGCGGCGCTCGGGGGGATCCTCCTCGCCTTCCTCGTGCGGCTCGCCGATCCGTCGCCGCTGCGGCGGAGCGATTGGGCGACCGCCGCGCTCGCGGGCGCCTGCTTCCTCGTACCCTTTACCCTGCTCGCCGCCTTGGTGGGGCCGGAACTGCCGACGCTCGGCGGCGCGCTCCTCGGCGGCGCGGCCTTCGCGGCGATCCTGCGGGCCCGTTCGGGGCGTGGCGAGCGGGTCGAGGGCGTCGCGACGGCGGCGCTGCCCTATGCGGTCGTCCTCGCCCTCGTGCTCGTCACCCGCCTGATCGGACCGCTGCAGGAGCCGCTGCGGGCCGTCGAGATCGCCTGGTCGGCCGCCGGCGCCTTCCGCGGCACCTTCCAGCCCCTCTATCACCCCGGCACGCTGCTCCTCGCCGGGTTCCTCCTCGGCGGGCTCGCCCAGGGGCGCAGCCCCGGGGAACTCGCCACCGCGGCGCTTGCGGCGGCGCGGCGGCTCGTCCTCGTGACCCTGGCCCTCGTCGCCATGCTGGCGCTCGCCCGGGTCATGGTGCATGCGGGCATGATCCGGGCGCTCGCCGAGGCGGCGGCGGCGAGCGGCCCGGCCTGGCCGCTCCTCGCCCCGAGCGTCGGCGTGCTCGGCACCTTCGTGACCGGCTCGGCGACCGCCTCCAACATCCTCTTCACCGACTTCCAGACCGCGACCGCGGGCGCGCTCGCGCTGCCCTCGGGGCTGATGGTGGCGGCGCAGGGGGTCGGCGCGGCGGTCGGCAACATCGTCTGTCCGCACAACGTCATCGCCGGCGGCGCCACGGTCGGCCTGCACGGCCGGGAGGGCGAGGTCGTCGCCCGCACGGCGATTCCATGCCTCGCCTATGCGGCGGCGGCCGGCGCGCTTGTCCTAGTCCTCGCTATTCGAGCCTGACGAGGGCGCTGTCGGCGGCGCCCTGCGCGTCGACGACCGAGACGCGGGCGAAGCCGGCCCCGTCCGGGCGCCAGGCCGTCTGGCGGCGCAACTGCGGCTCGTCGACCGGCACGCCGTTGACGAGCCAGCGCAGGGGCGGCACGCCGCCGGTCGCCTTGAGCGCGAGCGGCACCGGATCGCCACTCGACAGGCCGAGATCGACCCGGGCGCCGTCGAGAGGGAAGGCGATCCTGAGCGGCGCGTGGGTCGTCGCGGCGATGGTCCTGGGCGCGTCGCGCCGCAGATGGCGCAGCGGCGGTGGCAGCGCCGCCGTCGTCGCCACGAGGGCGTGCGGCGGCGCCGGGATCGGCTCGGGCTCGACCCCCAGCCGGGCGAAGGCGTCGAACAGGAGCGGCGCCGCGGCGCTGCGCCCCACGAGCCCCGGCACCGAGCCGCCGTCGGCCCGCCCGACCCACACGCCGATGGTGAAGCGACGGTCGAACCCCACCGCCCAGGCGTCCCGGTAGCCGTAGGAGGTGCCGGTCTTGAACGACAGCCGGCCGGCCAGCGCGTTGTCCGGGGGCGGCGCCCCGCGCAGCACGTCCGCGACGTACCAGGCGGCGACCCGATCGGCGACGGCGTGATCCCCGATCTTCGGCTTCTCGCCAGGGCGACGCACGAGCCCGGGCGCCTCCGCCCCGCGGGCGAGGCCGGCATAGAGGCGGGTCAGGTCCGTCAGCGTGATCCCGAGGCCGCCGAGCCCGACGGCGAGCCCGGGCGCGGCCTCCTTCGGCAGGGCGATCTCGGCGCCTGCCTGACGCAGGCGGGCGAGGAGCCGGGCGGGGCCGATCTGGGCGAGCAGGTCCACCGCCGGCACGTTGAGGGACAGCTGCAGCGCCCGCCGGGCCGTCACGGTGCCCTGGAAGGACAGGTCGAAATTCTCGGGCGCGTAGAGCCCGAACCGGGACGGGCGGTCGTCCAGAAGCGTCTCGGGATGGGCGATGCCGGCCTCGAAGGCCAGCGCGTACACGAACGGCTTCAGCGCCGAGCCGGGCGAGCGCGGGGCGTTCGCCATGTCGATGGCGCCGCGCCGCTCGGTGGCGAGATAGCCGGCGCTGCCGACATGGGCCCGCACCTCGCCGGTCGCGTTGTCGAGGACCAGGATCGCGGCCGAGACCTGCGGCCCGAGCGCCGCGATCCGCTCCCGCACCATCGCCTCGAGGCTCGCCTGCAGCCGAGCGTCGACGGCGAGCCGGTGGACCTTGGCGTCCGGCCGCTCGGCCACGGCCGCGTCGGCGGCGTGCGCCGCGAGCATCGGGAAGGCGCGCCGCCCGTCCGGCACCGGCTCGGCGCGGGCCGCGAGCGCCTCCTCCGGCTCGAGGAGCCCGTGCCGGACCGCCCGCTCGACGACCCGGTCGCGGGCGCGCCGCGCCGCCTCGGGCGCTCGGTCCGGCCGGCGCGCCTCGGGCGCCTGCGGCAGGGCGACGAGGAGCGCCGCCTCGCCGAAGGACAGGCGCCGCGGCTCGCGCCCGAAATAGGCGAGGCTCGCCGCCCGCGCCCCTTCGAGGTTGCCGCCGTAGGGGGCGAGCGCCAGGTAGAGCGTCAGGATCTCGTCCTTCCCGAAGCGGCGCTCGAGCTGGATCGCCCGCACCATCTGGCGGAGCTTGGCGAGGACCGTGCGCTCCTCCCGCGGCTCGAGCAGGCGCGCGACCTGCATCGTGAGCGTCGAGCCGCCGGAGACGACCCGGCCCGCCCGCACGAACTGGCCGGCGGCCCGGAGCAGGGCGAGCGGGTCGACCCCGAGATGGCTGTCGAAGCGCCGATCCTCGTAGGCCTTGAGCATGGCGAGGTAGCGCGGATCGACCTCGCGGGCCGCGACCGGCACCCGCCAGCTCCCCTCCGGGGTCGCGAAGGGACGCAGCAGCCGTCCGTCCCGGTCGAGGACGAGCGTCGAGTGATTCTCGAGCACGGTCAGGTCGAGGGGCCCGAGCGCCTCCGCATAGCGCCAGAGGGCCGCCGCGCCGGCGATGCCGACCGCCAGCACGGCGCCGGCCGCGCCGAGGGCGACGCGGCGGAGGCGGATCGCGCTCATCCGCTCACCGGACCGGCGCCACCTCGACCGTACCGAAGCCGGTGCGGCCGAAGCGGTCCGGCCGGTACATGTCCTCGACCACCGCCGGCGGGTGCACGTAGCGCCCCGGCGCGACGACGCGGACCATGTAGGCCGCCGTCCAGATCGCCGGCTGGCCGGGCGCCCGGTCGTAGGCGGCGACGAAGCGGTCGTCCCGGTACTCGGTATGGGCGGCCTCGACCTCGTGCTTGAGCCAGTCGAGGGCGCCGACCGAGCCCGAATCCACGAGCTTCGGGTTGTCGATCTCGAACCCCGCCGGCAGGCGGTCGACGAGGAGCACTCGGGCGAACTTGGCCTCCGGCTCGCTGACCTTGAGGACGGTGACGAGCCGGTCGTTCTGGCGGACACGGGCCGGGTCCACCTGCGTGCCGTCGAGACGGTAGTAGCTGCGCTCGACCGCGTAGCCCCGGCTCTCCGCCGGCTCGGGGCCGATCGGGTTGCCGGTGACGTTGACGACGACCTGCGCCGCCGGCCCGGCGTTCGCCAGCACCACCGGCGCCCGGCCGAGGCGCTCGACCGGGCGCGAAGGTGCGCTGGAACGCGCCCTTGTGCGGCACGCCGTCGACGCTCACGGCGATCCCGTCGGCCTGGGCGGCGAAGCCCTCCGCGGCGAGGATCATCCAGGCGTTCTCCTGGGTGCTGGTGTAGCGGCGCGCGGCCCGCTCGTCGGCGACGACGCGCACCACGGTGGCCGTCGCCTCCCGGGACAGGTTCGCCTCCGCGCCCAGCGCGAGCAGGCCGGCCGCGTCGCGCAGGCGGGTACCGTAATCCGGCCGCGACAGGCCGTCGTCCTTGAGGCTGCGCAGCTGCTCGACCGCGTTGGCGAAGATGCGCTCGGAGCGTCCGCGGTCGCCGAGCAGCGCCAGGGCGGCGCCGATCTGGCCCCGGGAGAGGGGAGTCTTGAACTCCGACAGGCGGGTGTCGGCGAGGTAGCGCAGGTCCCCCATCACCGGCCGTCCATTGCGGGCGAGCACGTAGGCCGCGTAGGCGAGCTCCGCCGCCCGGGACTCGACCTCCGTCGTGTTGGCGACGAAGTTGCGCAGCCGGTCGAGGGCCAGCGTGAAGGCGGTCTGCGGCACGGTGAAGCCGCGCTCCCGCGCCCGGGTCAGGAAGTCGGTGACGTAGGCGTCGAGCCAGATGTCGTCGCCCCCGACCGACCACAGGCCGAAGGCCCCGTTCGAGGATTGCCGCGCCAGCACCCGCTCGATGGCGTTGCGGATGCGCTCGTCCAGGTTGGCGTCGAGGGCGAGGGCCTCGCGGGCGGCGAGCCGGTTCACGTAGAGGAGCGGCAGCGCCCGGCTGACGATCTGCTCCGAGCAGCCGTACGGGAACCGGTCGAGCGCCTGCAGCAGGCCCGGCACGTCGAGGGCGGCGAGCGGCGACACCGAGACGGACACCGAGCCGGTGCCCGGCAGGATGTCGGCCAGGAGGTCGTTCGAGAGGGTGAGGCTCCCGTTCGCCTCGAGCGGCCGCACGGTGCGGCGCACCTGGCCGGCACTCCCGGGCTGCACGCGCATCGCGAAGCTCTGGCCGGCTTCGAGGCCGGGGCCGCTCAGGGTGAGCTCGAAGTTCGCCATGCCGGCCCCGGCGGCGGTGATCGGGATGGTGACGTTCGCCTTGCCGCCCCGTTCGAGGCGCACGGTCCGGCGCAGGGCGTCGGCCGGGATCACGACCGGCCCGCGCACGTCCACGTCGACCGTGTACTCGGCGGCCGCACCCTCCACGTTGTCGATCTCCACGTGGATGCGCGAGCGGTCGCCGACCGACAGGAAGCGCGGCAGGGTGCCGGCGAGCACGACGGGATCGCGCACGATCACGTCGGCGGAGGCGGAGCCGGCCCGGTCGCGCGTCCAGGCGACCCCCATCACCCGGACCGTGCCGTTGAAGGCCGGGATGTCGAAGGCGACCTCGGCGGTGCCGTCCGGACCGACCGTGACGACGCCGGAGAAGCGGGCGAGGGGCTCCTGGTTCGGCGGCGTGTCGGCGAGCGTTGGCGCGGCGGTGTCGCCGCCGGAGCGGATCGCGCCACGGGTGCCCTGCATGCCGTCGATGAGGTAGCCGTAGAGGTCGCGGATCTCGGTGCCGAGCTGGCGCTGGCCGTAGAAGAACGCGACCGGGTCCGGCGCCTGGTAGCGGGTCAGGTTGAGGATGCCCACGTCGACCGCCGCCACGGTGACCCGGGCCTCCTCGCCCGGGCGCAGCCCGGCGAGGCGGATCGGCAGGCGCATCTCGCCCCGAGGCCGCATCTGCGCCGGCGCGCCGAGGTCGAGGGAGAGGGAGCGCCCGGCCCGGTCGATCTCGAACCAGGCGACGCCGAGCGAGCGACCCGGCAGACGCCGCGCCGCCTGATCGAGCGGGCGGTGGGCGAGGGCGACCACGTAGGCGCCGGTGCCCCAGGCCGGATCGACCGGGATCGTCACCAGGGTCCCCTCGGGGGCGACGTCGAGGACGCGGATCTCGTTGACCCTTCGCCCACCACCGCCACCGTCGCCTTGCCGGCGTAGCGGGGCGACAGGCGGAGGCGCATGGTCTCGCCCGCCGCATAGGCCGTCTTGTCGAGGGTCATGGGCAGGAGGTCGGGCACGTCCGCCGTGGCGTCGCCCGACCAGCCGACCGTGAACGACACGCTCGTCTGCGCGGTCTCGATGCCCTCCGCCCGCGCCTCGAGCCGGTAGGAGCCCCATTCGACCGGCACCGAGACCCGGCCCGGCGCCTCGGCGCCGATGTCGGCCGTGCCCTCGGCGATGCGGCGGGTCGTGGTGACGGGCTCGAAGCCCCAGCGGCCGTCGCTGTTGAACCACTGATAGCGCCGCGACACCCGGTAGAGGCGCCAGGTCACGCCGGCGCGGGCGAGGCGCTGGCCTTCCGGCGTCGCGAGCACGAGGTCGAAGGTGGCGTTCGCGCCTTCGGCGAGGTCGTCGCGAAAATTCTTGCGGATGCCGAGCACCGGGCCCTTGGGCCGGATCGGCAGGACGACGGTCCGCTCGATCGCGCGGCCGCCCTCTTCGGCGACCCGGAGCGCGATGCGCGCCTCGGTCGGGCGCGGCGCGACGAGATCGGGCACGTTGACCTGCATGGTCGCGCGCCCTTGCGCGTCGGTGGTGCCCTTGTCCTCGATCTCGGCCGTGGTCGCCTCGACGGCCTCGTCCTCGAGCCCGACGACGAAGCCTTCCAGCCCCGGCACCGCCGGGCCGGAACCGGCCCGCACCGTGACCTCGCCGGAGACTTCGAGGTTGGCGGCGGGCGCGCCGTAGAGGTAGCGCGCCTCGAGATCGATCACCGCCGGCTCGCCGGGGCGCAGGGTCGGCGCCTTCGGCGCGAGAGTCAGCTCGATGCGCTCGGGGACGTAATCCTCGACGAGGAACGAGGTGTCGCCGACGGCGGGGGCCTTCGGGTCGGTGTAGGCCGTGACCCGCCAGGTGCCGCGCATGGCGTTCGGGACGATCGGCACCGACAGGGCGCGCCCGCCGAGGCCCTGGTCGGCGACCTGCGTGCGCCGGTACTCGACCCCGTCCGGACGCTGGACCACGAGCGTCAGCGGCAGGCCCGAGACGGCCGCGCCGCGGGCGTCCCGCAGAAGGGCTGAGAGGAACACCGTCTCGCCGGAGCGGTAGACGCCCCGCTCGGCGTAGAGATAGGCCTCGACGCCCCGCCCCGCGGGGCGGCCCTTCACGCCGCGGTCGCTGAGGTCGAAGGCGTTCTGGTTGAAGTCGAGAAAGCCGTAATCCTCCCCGGTCGTCGCGACGACGAGGCCGGGGGCGAGGCCGCCCTCGCCGCGGGCGAGGCCCGGATCGAAGGCGACATGGCCGCGGGCGTCCGTCCGCTTCGTGGCGAGGATCTCGTTGTTGCGGGCGACGAGGCGGATCTCGGTCCCGGAGAGCGGCGCGGCGCTCGCCAGCGACCGCACGAAAACGTGGACGCCGTCGGCGCCCTTGAAGGCGGTGAGGCCGAGGTCGGAGACGACGAACCACTGCGTCGCCCGCATGCCCCAGTCGTATTCCTCGTCCTCGCCGGCGCGCGGGCCCGCGCCGGGCGGGCGCGCCGTCATCACGTAGACGCCGGGCTCGAGGCTGCCGACCGCCTCGAGCACCGGGAAGGCGGTGACCACGTCCCGGTTCTGCTCGAGGGGCGTGTCGAGGGACCCGGACCAGATGCGCACGCCCTTCTCGCGGGCCATGGTGCGCGCCGTCGAGGCGCTGATCTGGGACAGGAAGTTGTCGGAGCGCAGGGTCGGCAGGAGGTTGCGGTCGCCGATGCGGTAGACCTCGACCTCGACGCGGCCCGTGTTCACGGACACGACCGGGATGCCCTCCTGGCCGGTGCGCGGCAGGACGTAGTTGCGGCCGGTGAAGCGGACCTGGGGCGAGCGGTCCCGGACGTAGATCTCGTAATCGGCCGAGCGCAGGAGGTCCTCGTCGACGGACGAGGGCAGGCCCTGGCGCACGACGAAGCCGTAGCGCTCCCCGTGGCGCAGCCCCTCGGCGCAGAGCTGGACGCCCTCCGCGGTGACCGCGAGGTTGGTGGCGCCGGTGACGGCGAGGAACGGGGTGTAGTCGACCTTCCCCCGCAGCGGCTCGGAGAAGCGGAAGCACACCCGCGGCGAGGCCGAATCCGAATCGACCTGGTAGTCGAGGAGCCGGAAGCCGTGCTTCTCGCGCAGGTCCTGGTAGGCGGCGCGGACCGGCGCCGCCTCGGCGAGCTGGAGGCTCGCCCGATAGGCCTGCAGGGAATAGCGCCAGAACTGCCGGTTGGCGTAGGTCTCGCCGAGGAGCGCGAGGGAGGTCGCCTCGTCGGCGCGGGTGGCGGCGCGCTGGTAGGCGAGGTACGCGGCGGTCGTCGCCCGCTCCTGGAGCTGGTAGCGCTCGCTCCAGTCGCGCGGATTCACGGCGTTGGCGGCGCGGGCGTACGCCATCCAGTTCGCCGCGACCCGCGGCTCTGCGGCCGCCGCCGCCGTCGCCAGGGCGAGCGCCCGGCGCGGGTCGCGGCGAACTGGATGGCGT
>DATLFZ010000328.1:0-2540 GCA_035540795.1 Beijerinckiaceae bacterium
CCCGAGGTCAGCCGGTCGCGCTCGAGGAGGACCACGTCGGTCCAGCCCATTTTGGCGAGGTGGTAGGCGACGGAGGTGCCGATGACGCCGCCGCCGATGACGACGACCCGCGCCCGGTCCGGGATCTGCACCATCTCAGCCGAGCGCCCGCAGGTGGCGGATCGGACGGCCCGGCGCGATCGCCTCCGCGGCGGCGATGATGCCCTGCGCGTCGATGCCGTAATGGCGGTAGAGGTCCTGGATCGTCCCGGTCTGGCCGAAATGCTCGACGCCGAGCGAGCGGGTGCGGTGGCCCATGACGGCGCCGAGCCAAGCCAGCGTCGCCGGATGGCCGTCGAGGACGGTGACCAGCGCGCAGTGGGGCGGCACGCCGGCGAGCAGCCGCTCCACGTGGCTGCGGGCGTGGACGAGGCCGCGCTCGCGCGCCCGCTGCGCCGCCGTCCAGCCGGCGTTGAGCCGGTCGGCGGATGTCACCGCCAGGAGCCCGACGTCGCGGCGGTCCTCGGCCATGAGCCCCACCGCCTCGATCGCCTCCGGCGCCACGGCGCCGGTATAGGCGACGACGACCTGCGCGTTGGGGCCGGGTTTGCGCATCCAGTACGCCCCGTCGACCACGTCGCGGCACAGATCCGGCGTCATCTCCCGCTGCGGCTGGTCGATCGTGCGGGTCGACAGGCGCAGGTAGAGGGAGCCGCCGGTCTCGTCGCGCAGCCACGAGCGCTCGTCGGGCTCCCCGTCCCCGTCCCGCTGGATGTAGTCGAAGCCCCAGCGCAGGATCGCGGCGAGCTCGTCGACGAAGGCCGGCTCGAAGGCGGCGAGCCCGTCCTGCGCCAGGCCGATGAGCGGCGTGCCGATCGACTGGTGCGCCCCGCCCTCGGGGGCGAGGGTCACGCCGGACGGCGTCGCCACCAGCACGAAGCGGGCGTCCTGGTAGCAGGCGTAGTTGAGCGCATCGAGGCCGCGGGCGATGAACGGGTCGTAGAGCGTGCCGATCGGGATCAGCCGCTCGCCGAACAGGGAATGGGACAGCCCGAGCGCCGAGAGGAGCGTAAAGAGGTTCATCTCGGCGATGCCGAGCTCGAGGTGCTGGCCCGAGGGGGAGAAGTCCCAGGCGAAGGTCGAGGGGATGCGCTCGGCCTTGAAGGTGTCCTTGAGCTCCTCCCGGGCGAACAGGCCGCGCCGGTTGACCCACGCCCCGAGATTGGTCGAGACGGTGACGTCGGGCGAGGTGGTGACGATGCGCCGGGCGAGCGGCTCCTCGGAGCGGGCGAGCTCGTTGAGGATCAGCCCGAAGCCCTGCTGGGTCGACATGGCCGGCTGCTTCGGCGCGCCGATCTCCTCCGGGACCGGGATCGCCGCGGCCGGCAGGCGGCGCGTGCCGCGGGCGTTGAACGGGACCTTGTCGAGGAACGCCTTCAGCTTCTCCGGCGGCAGCGACAGGCCCTCGAAGGGCTCCCATTCGCGGCCGGGCCGCACCCCGGCGCTCTCCCGGTAGCCTTCGAGCTGGGTCGGCGTGAGCAGACCGGCGTGGTTGTCCTTGTGCCCGGCGAGCGGCAGCCCGAAACCCTTGATGGTGTAGGCGATGAACACGACGGGCCGGTCGTGGTCGATGCGCTCGAACGCCTCGACGAGGCTCGGCAGGTCGTGGCCGGCGAGGTTGGTCATGAGACGGCCGAGCTCCTCGTCGGAGCGCCGGTCGAGGAGCCGGCTCACGGGGCCCTGGTCGCCGAGGTCGTCCAGGAGGCGCTTGCGCCAGGCGGCGCCGCCCCGGAAGGTGAGCGCCGAGTAGAGCTGGTTCGGGCAGGTGTCGATCCACGCGCGCAGCTTGTCGCCGCCGGGCTCCCGGAACGCCGCCTCCAGCAGCGAGCCGTATTTCAGGGTGACCACGTCCCAGCCGAAGGCCCGGAAGAGCGCCTCGAAGCGGGCGTAGAGGCCCTCGCGCACCACCGCGTCGAGGCTCTGGCGGTTGTAGTCGACGATCCACCAGCAGTTCTTGAGCCCGTGCTTCCAGCCTTCGAGCAGGGCCTCGAAGATGTTGCCCTCGTCGAGCTCGGCGTCGCCGACGAGCGCGATCATGCGCCCGTCCCGGCGGTCCTTCGCCCAGCCGTGCGCCTTGACGTAGTCCTGGACGAGGCTCGCGAAGAGGGTCTGCGCCACGCCGAGCCCGACGGAGCCGGTCGAGAAGTCGACGTCGTCCCCGTCCTTGGTGCGCGACGGATAGGACTGCGCGCCCTTGTAGCCGCGGAAGGCCTCGAGCTTGTCCCGGGTCTGGTTGCCGAACAGGTACTGGATGGCGTGGAAGACCGGGCTCGCATGCGGCTTGACCGCGACCCGGTCCTCCGGCCGCAGGACGGCGAAGTAGAGCGCCGTCATGATGGTGGCGAGGGAGGCCGAGGAGGCCTGGTGGCCGCCCACTTTCAGCCCGTCCCGGCTCTCGCGCAGGTGGTTGGCGTGGTGGATGGTCCAGGTGGACAGCCACAGCACCTTCTTCTCGAGCTCGGCGAGATAGGGCAGGCGGGGATCGGTCATGCGGGCCTCCG
>DATLFZ010000329.1:0-2932 GCA_035540795.1 Beijerinckiaceae bacterium
CCGACCTTCAACCTCAAGGGCGAGGTCGTCGGCGTGAACACGGCGATCTACTCGCCGACCGGCGGCAGCGTCGGCATCGGCTTCGCCGTCCCGGCGCACCTGGCCGAGAAGGTGGTCGCCGAACTGCGCGAGAAGGGCAGCGTCACCCGCGGCTTCATCGGCGTGCAGATCCAGCCGGTGACGCCGGACGTCGCCGACGCCATCGGGCTTCCCGCCGCCAAGGGCGCGCTCGTCGCCGCCGCGGTCAAGGACGGCCCGGCCGAGAAGGCGGGGCTGAAGCCGGGCGACGCGATTCTCGCGGTCGACGGGCAGGCGCTCGACACGCCGAAGGACCTCACGCGGCGCATCGCCGACGTGGCACCCGGCAGGTCCGTGACCCTCAAGGTCTGGCGCGACGGCGGCGAGCGGGAGATCCGCCTCGAGGTCGCCCGCCAGACGGACGCCTGATCGAAATTCCGGGCCTTCGGGCCCGGTCCGAAGTCCGAGTGCCGGGCCGCCCCCAGTCGCCCCCCAAAACGGTTCGGTGCTCGACCGGCGGCAGGCCGGACAACCCTCCACGTCCGGCCTGCCGTCCGCTCCGAAGTCGGTTACCATGCCCTCCATGCGGATTCTCATCATCGAGGACGACCGGGAGGCGGCCTCGTATCTGGTCAAGGCTTTTCGCGAGGCCGGGCACGTGGCCGATCTCGCGGCGGACGGCCTCGACGGCTACGCCCTCGCCCGGGAGGGCGAGTACGACGTGCTCATCGTCGACCGGATGCTGCCGAAGCTCGACGGGCTGTCGCTGATCCGCTCCCTGCGGGAGCAGGGGGTCGAGACGCCGGTGCTGATCCTGTCGGCGCTGGGCCAGGTCGACGACCGGGTGAAGGGCCTGCGCGCCGGGGGCGACGACTACCTGCCGAAGCCCTACGCCTTCTCCGAGCTCCTCGCCCGCACCGAGGTGCTGGCCCGGCGTCGCGCCGCCTCGCGGGGAGGGGAGCCGACCGCCTACCGGGTCGGCGATCTCGAGCTCGACCGCCTGTCGCACCGGGTCGCCCGCAGCGGGCAGGAGATCGTCCTGCAGCCCCGCGAGTTCCGGCTCCTCGAGTACCTCATGAAGCACGCGGGGCAGGTCGTGACCCGCACCATGCTGCTCGAGAACGTGTGGGACTACCATTTCGACCCGCAGACCAACGTGATCGACGTGCACGTGTCGCGGCTGCGCTCGAAGATCGACAAGGGGTTCGAGCGCCCGCTCATCCACACGGTCCGCGGCGCCGGCTACATGGTCCGCGACGGCGCGAAGGCGTGAGGCGGTGACCGGGCTCGGAAAGCTTTTCCGGACAACGGCTTTCAAGCTTTCGCTCGTCTACCTTCTCATCTTCGTCGTGTTCGCCTTCCTGGCGCTCGGCTACGTCGCCTGGAACGCGCGGCGGGTGTTCGACAACCAGGTCGCCGGCACCATCGAGGCGGAGGTCACGGGCCTCGCCGAGCAGTACCGGATGGGCGGCATCCGCCGGCTCGTGGCGATCGTCGACCGGCGCTCGCGGGAGCCCGGCGCCTCCCTCTACCTCGTCACCACGCCGGCGGGGGAACGCATCGCCGGCAATGTCGGCGCCCTGCCGCCCGGCACCCTCGACCGGCCCGGCCTGCGCGAGATCGATTACGGGCGCGGCGACGAGGGCGAGGCCCGCAACCACCGCGCCATCGTCCGGGTCTACGTGCTCCCCGCGGGCTTCCGCCTCCTCGTCGGCCGCGACGTGGAGGAGCGGGCGCGGCTGCGCGAGGTCATCCGCACCGCCTTCGGCTGGTCCCTCGGGCTCGTGGCGGTGCTCGCCTTCCTCGGCGGCTGGTTCGTCACGAGCCGGGTGTTGAAACGCGTCGACGCCATGACGGCGACGACCCAGACCATCATGGCCGGCGACCTGACCGGCCGCCTCGCGCTTGCCGGCACCGGCGACGAGCTCGACCGCCTCGCCCAGAACCTCAACGCCATGCTCGACCGCATCGGCGAGCTCATGGCCGGCATGAAGGAGGTCTCGGACAACATCGCCCACGACCTCAAGACGCCGCTCACCCGCCTGCGCAACCGGGCCGACGAGGCCCTCCGCTCCGGCCGCAGTCCGGAGGAGCTCAAGGCCGCCCTCGAGGCGGTGATCGAGGAGAGCGAGAACCTCATCCGCATCTTCAACGCCCTCCTGATGATCGCCCGTCTCGAAGCCGGCAACGCCCGGGAGATGACGGCGGATTTCGACGCCGCCGAGGTGGCGCGGGGCGTCGCGGAGCTGTACGAGGCGGTGGCGGAGGAGGCGGGGACGCCCTTGCAGGTCGCGGTGGAGGACAGCCTGCCGGTGCACGGCAGCCGGGAACTGCTCGGCCAGGCGGTCGCGAACCTCATCGACAACGCCCTGAAATACGGCGCCGGCGGCGCGCTAGGCCCGGTGGCGGTCGAGGCGACTTGCAACGGCACGCACGCGATCATCGCCGTCAGCGACCGCGGCCCCGGCATCGCCGAGGGCGACCGCGGCCGGGTCACCGAACGGTTCGTGCGCCTCGAGACGGCGCGCTCGCGCCCGGGCTTCGGGCTCGGCCTGTCCCTCGCCAACGCGGTCGTGCGCCTGCACGGGGGCACGATGCGCCTCGAGGACAATGGCCCCGGCCTGCGCGCGGTGCTCGAACTGCCGCTGCGGGAGGCGGCGTGACCGCGCTCGCCGCGAGGCTGCGCGAGGCCCCGCCGCTCGCCGACCCCGCCGCCGCGGCGGACAAGCTCGCCGATCTCGCCGGCGAGGCGCTCCGGGTCGCGGCGGAGGCTCCCGAGGACGGGCAGGCGCGCCTGTGCGCCGCCCAGCTTGCGATTGCGGCCCGCTTCGCGGCGGGCGAGGTCGGCCGGGACGAGGTGGTCGCCGCGCTGCGCCGGGCCCGGGCCGAGCACGCGCTCCTCGTCGCTTTGGCC